>JAFMBU010000015.1 GCA_017858295.1 Porticoccaceae bacterium
TTTGGGACTCACAATAGTGGTTTGAGTATTGGCAGCAAGCAGGGCGACTTTGATGGCCGCCTGAGTGTCAATCATATTGAAACTGAGGGTGAGAACATTTCTCGCACTGGCAGTGAAAAAGACGGCTACAAAAATACCAACATAAACCTTAATGCTGGCTGGACAGTTAGCGACGAGCTGCGACTTTCCTTTGCAGCACGTCAGTCTGACGGTATGAATGAGTTCGATGGTGATAGTGATTTTGACGGCTTTGTTGAAGATCAGGATAAGGTCTCTGAATTTCGCAATAGCACCATGCGTGTTCAGGGCGACTATGTCTCTGTCGATGGCCGCTTTCAACACAAGTTGGTGATCGCCCAATCTAACAACGATAACGAAGCCTTCGATGCTGGCGTGCTGGGTAATTACACTTCATCAACCAAAGATCAATATCAGTATGTCGGTTCTGTATTTTGGGATGAATTCTCCCAGCGTCTGTCAGTGCTGGCGGAGCGTGAAGAGGAAGATTTCTCGCAGCGTGGACCGCTGGCCTGGGGCTCAGATCCCAATCAGGATCGTGAGCGCAATACCGACAGCCTCGCGATTGAATACCGCACTGATCTTTCCGACAGCCTGACTCTTGCAGCCAGCGGCCGCTACGATGACAACTCTGAGTTCGACAGCGCCAATACCTTTAGAGTAGAAGCCGTCTATCAGCTCAACGATAGTACTCGTCTGCGCAGCGCTTACGGCACCGCGATTAAGAACCCGACTTTCTCTGAGCGTTTTGGTTTTTACACTAACTTTATTGGCAATCCCAACTTAAAACCTGAAGAGTCTACTAGCTGGGAGCTAGGTGTTGATCAGATTTTATTTGATAGCAACCTGACCTTATCTGCGACGCTATTTGATGCTGAGCTTGAGAATGAAATTAATGGCTTTGTCTCTGATCCGGTTACCTTTGGTTTTACCTCTGCTAATAAAGAGGGTAAGAGCAAGCGTCAGGGTGTTGAGCTAACCGCTATTGGAATCCTCAGCGATAGCCTATCTTTAAACGCTGCATATACCTATACAGATTCTATTGAGTCGGATGGTGCTGGTGGATATAAAGATGAAATACGTCGCGCGCGACATACGGGCAGCTTAAATCTAGCCTGGCAAGTGATGGATAATCTGCACATTAATACCAATGCACAGTACAACGGAAGCCAAACTGACGTCTTTTTCCCGCCTTGGCCGGCGCCGTCTGAGACCGTCACTTTAGCGGATTACACGCTGCTTAATGTTAATGCCAACTACAGCGCCAGTGAAAAATTATCTATCTATCTGCGTCTAGATAATTTACTGGATGATAATTACGAAGAAGTTTTTGGCTATCAAACTCTGGGATTCGGTGCCAGCCTCGGTGTGCGCTTTAGTTTATAAATGACTATTTCAGCCTCTACAGGGATCAAGCGTGTGCTGCTTTCATGGAGCAGCGGTAAAGACTCGGCTTGGACTCTGTACCAGTTGCAGCAGGATCCAATGGTTGAGGTGGTGGGCTTGCTCACCACCTTTAATGAAGAGTTCAATCGCTCGGCGATCCATGGGGTGCGCCAGCAGTTGCTGGGCTTACAAGCAGAGGCTGCGGGATTGCCGCTGATTGAAATCCCACTGCCCTGGCCCTGTTCCAATGAGCAGTATGAAAGCCTGATGGGTGCTGCGCTGGATAATGCCCGAGCTCAGTTGAAAATCGATGCTGTGGCCTTTGGTGATCTCTACTTGGAAGATATTCGCAGTTATCGCGAAGCAAAGATGCAGGGCACTGGCCTAGAATTGCTGTTTCCCCTGTGGCAAATTCCCACTGATCAGCTTGCACGACAGATGATTGCAGGGGGCCTTAAAGCAGCGATTACCTGCCTTGATCCACGGGTGATGCCCGAGCATTTTGCCGGCGCTCAATTCTCCACTCAATTACTCGAAGACTTACCAGAAGCCGTTGACCCCTGCGGTGAGAACGGCGAATTTCATACCTTTGCCTGGGATGGGCCTATGTTTAGCAAGCCCATTGCTGTGGTAGGTGGTGAAGTGGTTAAGCGCGATGGTTTTGTCTATGCTGATTTGCTTTTAGAGGAAGGCCCGTGAAAATAGTCTCATTACTTCCCAGTGCCACCGAATTGGTCTGCGGCTTAGGTCTGCGAGATCAGCTGGTGGGTGTCTCTCATGAATGTGACTACCCGCCTTCAGTGGTGGGTCTGCCGATTCTGACTAGCTCAAGAATTCCCGAGGGACTGAGCAGCGATGAAATCGACAAGCTGGTTACTGACCAGTTAAAAAATGATCAGGCGCTCTATGATCTGATTATGCATACCCTTATAGAGTTGCAACCGGATTTGATTGTCACCCAGGCACTCTGCGATGTTTGCGCGGTGTCGGGGAATGATGTGGCCAAGGCGATTGGCAGCTTGCCGGGAAATCCTCAGGTGATCAATCTTGAGCCGATCTGCCTCGATGATGTTCTGGAGACTGTGACCCTGTTGGCTGAAGCGGCCAATAGGGTAGAGCAGGGCAAGACTTATGTGGCGGAGTTGCGCGGCCGCATTGATCAGGTAGGTGGCCGCTCTCAGAGTATTCCGCTGTCTGCTAAGCCCCGAGTGGCACTGCTAGACTGGCTCGACCCGCTGTTTGATGGCGGCCACTGGAGTCCAGAGATTATTGATCTGGCCGGTGGTATCCCGGTATTTGGCGACAAGCGCGAGCCATCTCAGCGGCGCCAGTGGCAGGAATTAATCGATGCTCAGCCAGATATTATTTTTATTGCCCTGTGCGGATTTAATGTCCAGCGCTCAATGCAAGATGTGGAACTGTTCTTAAAGGCAGAGGGCTTCACCGAATTACAACAACGCAGTGGCACTCAGGTCTATTTGGTGGATGGCAATGCTTACTTCAGCCGTCCCGGCCCACGCCTTGTCGATGCCTTGGAAATTATGGCCAATGCATTACATCCTACAATCCATCCGCTACCAGCAGATATGCCGGCGGCGTTAAAACAAATTTAGTCGAAGAGTTAAAAATATAATGACAGATAATCAGGATAAAAAGCAGCAGTCTCATCAGAAGAAGATGGAGAAGCTAAAAGACAATGTCGACGCCTCAATTGCCGCCGCCAACACTGAGCGCGGTGTGTCGATTCTGCTCACCGGCAATGGCAAGGGTAAATCCAGCTCAGCTTTCGGTATGGTGATGCGCGCCCTGGGTTATGGCTACAAAGTGGGTGTGGTGCAGTTTATCAAAGGTGAGCAGCTGTCCGGTGAAGAGCTCTATGTTCGCGATCAGTGTCCTCAGGTGACGTTCCATCAGATGGGTACCGGCTTTACCTGGGACACTCAGGATCGTTCCGGCGATATAGCCGCGGCTAAAACCAGCTGGGCTATAGCTGAGAAAATGCTCGCCGATGAGAGTTATCATTTGGTGGTGCTGGACGAGCTCACTTATATGCTGAGCTTTAAGTATCTTGAAGAAGAGCAGATTATGACTGCCTTGCGCAATCGTCCAGTCAATCAGTCAGTGGTCGTCACTGGTCGCGGCGGTGGTTCGGTCTTATCAGACTGGGCGGATACTGTCTCTGAGATCAAAGAGATTAAGCATGCCTACAACTCCGGCATTATGGCCCGCAAAGGCGTGGACTTTTAATTGCGTCGCATATCCTCGGCATGGCTGATCGCGATACTGGCAATTTTATTGCCGGTAATTGTGCTCTATTCCATGACCGTGGGCACTGTTTCCATTTCTATGGCCGAGGCTTTTAGTGCCGCGGTCGATCGGCTATTTTCCAGCACCGATAGCATCGGCCAAACTCAGGTTATTTTGTTTGATATTCGCCTGCCGCGAATATTACTGGCGCTGTTGGTGGGCGCCATTTTGGCTAGCACAGGTGCTGTTATGCAGGGCCTGTTTCGGAATCCCCTTGCGGACCCTTCGCTGATCGGTGTCTCTGGTGGTGCCTCAGTGGGTGCCAGTCTAATGATTGTTCTGGCCAGTGGTGCGGTGGAGAGCGGCCTGTTAATGGGTTTATCCCTGGTGGCGCTGGGTGCCTTTTTTGGTGGTTTTGCTGCCACTATTCTGGTCTATCGTCTGGCCACCTCAGGTATAGGCACGTCGGTGACCACCATGCTGTTGGCCGGCATTGCAATCGGTGCCTTAGCTGGCGCCCTAAACAGTCTGTTAAGTTATTTTGCTGACAATGATATGTTGCGCCAGATCAGTCTCTGGCAGATGGGTAATCTGAGTGCCGCCAACTGGGCCAAGGTGTGGATTATGGCGCTGGTCAGTTTACTGCTTTTAGTTAGTTTCCCCCGGGATAGTCGGGCGCTGAATGCGCTGCTGCTGGGAGAGTCCGAGGCCCGTCATCTAGGTATAGATGTACAGCGAGTGAAGCGTCGCCTGATTGTTCTGACGGCACTGGGCGTGGGTGTTTCTGTTGCTCTGGCTGGTATGGTTGGCTTTGTCGGTCTGGTGATTCCCCATGTTATCCGCTTGCTGATTGGCCCTGACCATCGCTGGTTAATTCCCGGTTCGGCCATGGCCGGCGCGATTTTGTTGGTGGTCGCCGACAGTTTGGCGCGAGTGGTAGTGCTGCCCGCTGAGTTGCCCACCGGAATTCTTACCGCACTATTGGGTGCGCCATTCTTTATTGCCCTGTTATTACAGCAGCGCCGGGAGGTCTGACAGATGACCCTGCGCGCTGAGAATATTTCCCTGCATCTATCCGGCTTTGATCTGCTGCGCAATGTCTCAGTGCAGGTTGAGGCGGGTGAGGTCACTGCCATTGTTGGACCCAATGGCGCGGGTAAATCCAGCCTGCTGCGGGTGCTTACCGGTGAGTTAGCGCCCACTAAGGGAGCGGTAAGCTTTAATCAGCGGGATCTCAATGACTGGCCTGTTGAGCAGCGCGCGCAGATGCTTGCGGTATTGCCCCAGCATTCATTATTAAACTTCCCCTTTACTGCCCATGAGGTGGTTGCTCTGGGGCGTATTCCCCATCAGACCGGCACGCTAAAAGATGCCGAGATTATCGATCAGGCATTGCAGCTAGTCGATGCCGAATATCTGCAAAAGCGGTTTTACACACAGATGTCTGGGGGTGAAAAACAGCGGGTGCAGTTGGCTAGAGTGCTGGCCCAGGTGTGGTTGCCCTGCAAAGAGGGGGAACAAATATTAGTCTTGGATGAGCCCACTGCAGCCTTTGACCTGGCTCACCAGCAGCTGACACTGGAAATTGTTCGGCAACTGGCGGAAAAAGGGGTGGGCGTAGTGATGGTGCTCCATGACCTCAATCTGGCGGCGCGCTGCGCCGATAAGCTGGTGGTCTTTGATGGGGGTTTGGTTGCCGCTCAGGGTACACCGGAAGAAGTATTAACCGAGCAATTAATTGATCAAGTGTTTGGTGTTAAAGCGATGATTTCACGGCATCCGCTGACCAATAAGCCATTGGTGATCACTTAGTGAAAAATCTCCAACACAGCCTCAATCTCATCCTGCTGCTTGGTGCAGTGTTTTGTCCGTTTTCTCTGGCAGCAGAGATAAGCGTTGAGGACGATTTTGGTAATAGATTAGTGCTCCAGCAGCCAGCCCAGCGAATTATCAGTCTGGCACCCAATATCACTGAGGTGCTATTTCATATTGGCGCTGGCGAGCAGATTGTTGGCGCCGACGAATACAGCAATTACCCAGAGCAGGCTAAGCAGATTCTGCGTGTTAATAACCATGCAGCGGCCAATTATGAGCTGATCCTATCGTTGCAGCCGGATCTGGTGATCGCCTGGCAGTCGGGCAATGGGGATAAGATTATTAATCGTATTCGCCAGCTGGGTATTCCGGTGTTTGTGATTGAAACCCGCAGCCTAGAGGATATTCCCAATCTGTTCACACGCTTTGGCGCACTCTCTGGCCATGCAGAGAGCGCTGGGCAAAAGGCCGAGAGCTTTAGTCGGCGACTGAGTTTGCTGCGCGAACAAAACAGTGCCAAGTCTGAGGTGCGAACCTTTTATCAAATTTGGGATGAGCCGTTGATCACCTTAAATGGCGCGCATATGGTCAGCAGCGTTATTGAACTCTGCGGCGGGCGAAATATCTTTGCCGATGCCATTCCGCTGGTCCCCTACGTGAATATTGAGTCCATTGTTGCCGCGGATCCTCAGGTGATTATTGCCGGAGGCAGCAAAGATGAAAAACCCCATTGGTTTAATAGTTGGCGCAAGTGGGGACAAATTTCCGCAGTGCGGAATCAACAGGTCTATTTGATCGGAGCGGATTTGATGCAGCGCCATTCAGTGCGAATTCTCGATGGTGCCGAGTTGATGTGTAATTATCTGCAGCGAGCTCGCGAAAAATAGTTATTCGTCGCTTTCGCTCATACGCTCTATACGTTCCTGCTCTTCAGCGAATGCGGCCTTAATCTCTTCCATCACCGTATCCACATCAGCCAGTTCAGTGTCTTCTTCAAAGTAGCCAGTCAATTGGCTGTTGGGGGTTAATTTACCCTCTTCAAATAGCGCCCACATCTCTTTGTCGTAGTTGGTTTCCAGCAGCTCCGGCGCGTATTGACCATAGTACTCAGTCATATTGTTCACATCTCGAGACAGCATGCGTTCAGCGTGGTTGTTGGCGGCGGCGTCCACGGCCTGAGGCAGATCGATAATCACTGGGCCGTAGTCGTCCACCAAGACATTAAATTCCGAGAGATCACCGTGGACCAGGCCGGCACAGAGCATACGCAGCACATACTGCATCACCACATAGTGGTCTTCTATGGCCTGTTCTGCGGACATGGAGATATCATTTAAGCGCGGCGCCACCTGGCCGTCGTCCAGAGTGACTAGCTCCATCAGCAAGACGCCATCAAAGCAGCCGTAGGGCACCGGCACGCGAACATTGGCGGCGGCGAGTTTGTAGAGGGCGTCGACTTCGGCGTTCTGCCAGGTCTCTTCCTGCTGCTTGCGGCCAAACCTTGAGCCCTTTTCCATGGCGCGCTGGCGGCGGCTATTGCGGACCTTGCGACCTTCTTGATAGGTGACAGCCTGTTTAAAACTGCGTTTGCTGGCTTCTTTATAGACCTTGGCGCAGCGAATTTCCGAACCGCAGCGCACCACAAAGACAGCGGCTTCTTTGCCGCTCATCAATGGGCGAATCACCTCATCGACAATACCGTCTTCGATAAGTGGCTGAATACGTTTCGGAACTTTCATGCTCTCTATACGCCCTTATATCCTTGCGCCTTTCATATAGTGCAAGGCTGACTATTTTTGCTGAGATTATGTCGCTTTGAGAATAGCGTAGCAATAAAAAAGCCGCTGATAAATATCAGCGGCTTAATGCCCCTTTGGTTCACCCCGCTAGTTCTTTAATCCATCTTAAGGATCGGCGGTGCGTTCGGGCTGTTATTTTTGTCCCCTAACCTTTCTTATTGTTATAGATCATACCCCCTCTCATCATGCTCTGCGAGATCAAGACCCATAGTTTCGTTTTCATCGTCGATGCGCAATCCTAACATGGCATCAACCAGTTTTAACAGTACAAATGTCACAATAGCGGTATAGACAAATGTCGCAACAATTCCGACTATTTGAACCTGTACCTGAGAAGCCATGTTCATACCTTCGTTGTAGCCTTGGCCACTGAACACGCCGAGGGCGTCAGAGGCGAAGATACCGGCGAGCAGTGTACCCAGGATACCGCCGACACCGTGGACTGGGAATACATCAAGGCTGTCATCAATTTTCCAGCGCTGCTTGATTGCCTGAGTGGCGTAGTAGCAGATAACACCGGCGCTTAAGCCGATAAGCAGTGCGCCACCGGGGCCAACAAAGCCTGATGCTGGAGTAATAGTACCCAGACCTGCAACCATACCAGTGACTATACCCAGTACAGAAGGTTTGCCGTGTTTGACCCACTCCATAGTCATCCAGGCCAGTGAGCCTGCTGCTGCAGAGATATGGGTGACCAGCATTGCCATACCGGCATCGCCATTGGCGGCCAGCGCAGAACCGCCATTGAAACCAAACCAACCGACCCAGAGCATGCCGGCGCCAGTCACAGTCATGGTCAGATTGTGGGGAGGCATCGCCTGCTGTGGGAAGCCTTTGCGGTTACCCAGTACCAGAGCCGCAACCAGAGCGGCGACACCAGCAGTAATGTGAACAACAGTTCCGCCGGCAAAATCCAACAGACCCATCTCGCCGAGCCAGCCGCCGCCCCAAACCCAGTGGGTAATAGGAGAGTAGACAGCAATTAACCACAGGGCACTGAACAGCAGCATGGCGCTAAAGCGCATGCGCTCGGCAAAGGCGCCGACGATCAGTGCTGGGGTGATCACAGCAAAAGTCATCTGGAAGAGAGCAAATACAGACTCGGGAATATCCCCAGCCATGGAATCTTCTTTGATATTGCCCATTAGGATGTTATCTAGGTTACCGATCCAGGCATTCATTGAACCGCCATCGCCAAATGCCAGGCTGTAACCAAAGGCAAACCAGATAATCGACGCTAGGCAAGTGATAGCAAAACATTGCATCAATACAGATAGAACATTCTTTGAACGAACTAAGCCGCCGTAAAACAGTGACAGGCCGGGAATGGTCATAAACAGCACCAAGGCTGTAGAGGTTAAAATCCAAGAAGTGTTGGCAGCGTTCAGTTCGTCGGCAAATACCTGGGTTGAAAACGTGGCTGCCAGGATTGCAAAAGCAACTGCTACGAGTTGGCGATATCGGGATAACATGGACTTTCCTCTTTAGTAGCGCACTAAAATAGTGCGTTAAATTATTAGATAGTAGTGTTGCGCACTATGAGTGTGCTTTTTTTATATAAATACGGGCTTAAAACCTCACCTTGCACAGAATAAAGCAATTTTTGTGCCATACATTGAAGCTGTGCACTAAAGTGAGGCGCAAAAGTGAGGCGCTAAGATGAGGTACTAGAGTGAGGCGCCGCAGAGATTCTCTTGCAGTCTATACTTCAGGAACAGTCCACGGGCTGTCGGCAGCTAGTCAGGAGTTGTCGAATTAACTGGAGTAACCTATGCCGAACAGTGAAAAGACAAATCAGCGCAATCAGCTAAAAATCCGACTCGAAGAACTCCATAATCAGCTGGTTAAATCCTCGCACATCAGTGCTGCCGACAGGGATTTAATGGGTAAGATGGTGATGGGTATCTTGCAGCTTGAGGATGTTCAGCAGCCTGATGCTGAGGCTATCGACGAACAGGGTTTACGTGACACCCTGGAGCAGAAGAGCCTCGAGTATGAAGCGCAGCATCCGAAGTTGGCCTTTACCTTGCGGCAAATACTAGACATTCTTACCCGAATGGGCATTTAATAATGTCTGACCGCCCCTTGGCATCTGTCGGCTAACTCAGAACAACAATTAAAACGACTAATCCTATGTTGAAAAACTCCCTTGGCATTTTCACCTCGCGATCACTGCTGCTGTCGATAGTATTTTTGATATCAGCTTGCTCAGGACTTGGCTCTTCGGATTCGTCGCGTTCGTCTGCAGGCCCAGATAGAGAATATATTGGCTGGCACTGTCAGGGTGCAATTGAGTCGAGTGATCAATGGCACTGTTCCGAGCAGCTGCTTAGAGGTGGTGAGTTAGTCTCTCCTGTTCAGGTTGAGGCAGAGACAGTTGAGCCAAATTTTTTAGAGATAAATAGTCCGGAGATAGATAGCTCGGAGATAAATAGCTCGGAGATAAATAGCTCGGAGATAAATAGTCCCGAGCCAGCCGAAACCGTCCCGGATACCAGTGCCCCAAAAGCTGAACTGGTTGAAGAGGGCGCTAAAGATAAGCCACTTACTAAAGTGATGGCGTTTGATATTGGCGCCAACGGCTACACCGTGCAATTAGGGGCCTACCTAACTCAAGCAGTGGCGGAGCAGGCTGCCGATAATATCAGTCTCGCTGAGGGAGAGTTGCGGATTGGCACTATAGCCGATGGCGAACGCTATCTCTTTGTTGTGGTCTACGGCCAATATCCCTCTCGCCAGCAGGCCGAACAAGCCACTGCACAGTTAGTTGAATTAAATCCGCAATTGGATTTTTGGATTCGAACTATTGCCTCTATACGCCAAGCCGATTGACGAGCTTACTATGTGTTGGTGACGGTTCTCAGTCTCTTATCTGCTAGCTGCGACGCTGTAAATAAGGTATAAACGAAGCCACTGAAACCAATAATTCCCTGTACTTCTTGAGAGCTCTTTATATGAGTACCCATCAGTCTGCAGCCGGGCAGCTTATTTTTCGCCTCTTCAAATACACTGTCTATGCACTGCTAACCTACAATATTTATCTTTTCTTTCAAGAGGAGTGGCTGGCCACCGAGCAGACTTTTAGTCAGGGTATTGTATTCTCTGATCTAATTTCTGGATTTGCCGCCACCATAGATACAGCGGCTTGGGTTTTATTGTTGCTTTTGTTTGAGCTGGAGACCTCGGTTATTGATGATCGGGTGTTGCGACAGCCGCGGGTTAAATACAGCTTTATCGCCCTTCGGGTGGTTTCCTATAGTTTTATTCTCTATGCCTTTTACGGTTACTTCGACAAGATGCTACTGACCTACGATATAAGCCCCTTTGCTCTTGAAGGTTTGGCCGACAATCTGTGCGGTCTGGTGGGGCAGGGTTATGCCAGCATTATTACTATCGACGAGTATCCGCTTTTGGATGCTCAGAGTTGTTTGGCGCTGAACGGTCAAGATATCTATAGGCTCAATGGTCAGCAGGTCATAGGTACATTACCGGACTGGCAAGCGGTGCAATGGTTGGCTTGGGTTGATGTGATCAACTCTATTACCTGGGTCGGCGTGGTGATTATTTTGGAAGTGGATGTGTGGCTGCAGCTACAGGGACGCTTTCAGGGTAGCCTGGTTACTCTAAGTAATCTGATCAAAGGGGTTTTCTACAGCATACTGTTTGCCGCAGCGGCCTACTGGGGCGCGCTGGGCGACTTCTTAGATTTTTGGGATGCGTTTATGTGGCTGGTGGCCTTTGTGTTTATTGAGATGAATCTATTTCGCTGGCAGGCTGAAACCAGTTCGAAGTAGTGTTTGCTGAATAGAAATGAGTGGCTCTATTTATCCTGAGCCACTAACATTTCTAACTAAGCAGTCGAGCTAGCCTACCCTACCCTACATAGGCAGTATGGCCAGAGTAAGCTTGGATAGACAGGTTAATTTGCCGCGATCATCTTCTAGGCGGATCTCCCAGATATGCGAGCGGCGACCCAAATGAATCGGTCGCGCCGTACCAGTGACCAGTCCACTTGAGACAGACCGCAGGTGACTGGCGCTGACTTCTTGGCCGAGACATTTGGTGGTGGCAAAGTCAATCACATGGGCACCGGCGATACTGCCCAGTGTCTCTGCGAGCACGACATTGGCACCGCCGTGAACCACGCCATAGGGCTGAAAAGTTCGCGCATCAGCCGGCATGGTGCCAGTCAAATAATCATCTCCGACTTCAGTAATTTTAATACCCAGATGCTCAACAATGGTGCCACTGTTCATCTTGCCATTCATCATTTCAAGGTTGGGTCGATTGTGCCAAATACTGCTCATAGACATTCCCTAGGCTCTCAGGCGCTTATACTTAACTCTGGTGGGTTGTGAGTCTGTACCTTTGCGGCGAATATAGTCTTCGTGGTATTCGCTGTAACCGCCGGGAAAGAACTCCATATGGCTCTCGCCTTCATAGGCCAGAATATGCGTGGCAATACGGTCGAGGAACCAGCGGTCGTGAGAGATAACCATAACGCAGCCAGGAAAGGAGAGAATCGCTTCTTCCAGGGCGCGCAAGGTTTCAATATCCAGATCATTTGACGGCTCATCAAGCAGCAAAACATTGGCACCCTGTTTTAAGGTGTTGGCCAAATGTAGACGACCGCGCTCACCACCGGAGAGTTCACCGACGCGCTTCTGCTGGTCGGAACCGCGGAAGTTAAAGCGACCGGCGTAGGCTCGCGAGGAGACCTCATAGCTGCCGATGGTGATCATATCGTGGCCACCGGAAATGGCTTCCCAAACATTGTGATTGTCGTTTAGGGAGTCGCGGCTCTGCTCAACATAGGCCACCTTGACTGATTCACCGAGGCTAACTGTGCCGCTATCTGGTGTTTCAGTGCCGGCAATCATTCTGAATAGGGTGGATTTACCTGCACCGTTGCCGCCGATAATGCCGACTACTGAACCTTTTGGAATCGCCACCGAGAAATCATCAATCAGCACCTGATCGCCAAAGCCTTTGCAGACATTGTTTAGTTCAATGACCTTGTCGCCGAGGCGCTCGCCTGGGGCTATATAGATCTCATTGGTTTCATTGCGGGCTTGGAACTCCTGAGAGTTCAACTCGTCGAAGCGAGCCAATCGTGCCTTACTCTTGGCCTGACGACCCTTGGTGTTTTGACGTACCCATTCCAGTTCCTGCTTCAGTGCCTTCTGTCGAGTGGCCTCCTGCTTGGATTCAGTTTTCAAGCGCCGGACTTTGCCGTCCAACCAAGTGGAATAGTTGCCTTCGTATGGAATGCCGTGACCGCGATCCAGCTCGAGAATCCAGCCGGCGACATTGTCGAGGAAGTAGCGATCGTGGGTTACTGCAACCACAGTACCGGCAAATTCTTCGAGGAATTTTTCCAGCCAGAACACTGAGTCAGCATCCAGGTGGTTGGTGGGCTCATCCAGTAGCAGCATATCGGGCTTGGATAGCAGCAGGCGACAGAGAGCAACACGGCGACGTTCACCACCGGATAGGGAGGTGACATCCGCATCCCAAGGCGGCAGGCGCAGAGCATCTGCGGCGACATCTAAGGCGTGATCGAGATTGTGTGCATCCCAGGCTTCAATGATTTCTTCCAGCTCCCCCTGACGTTTCGCCAGCGCATCAAAATCCGCTTCGGGGCTGGCATAGTCGGCGTAGACCTGGTCCAGTTCCGCAAGCGCATCCACAGCCTCGCGAACACCGTCTTCAACATTGCCGCGCACATCTTTGTCCGGATCCAAATGGGGTTCCTGAGCCAGATAGCCAACCTTGAGGCCGGGCATGGGTCGCGCTTCACCTTGGAATTCGGTATCCAGGCCGGCCATAATTTTCAGCAGCGTAGACTTACCGGAACCATTGAGGCCGAGCACACCAATTTTGGCACCAGGGAAAAAAGAGAGTGAGATATCTTTAAGGATTTCGCGCTTCGGAGGAACAATTTTGCTCACCCGGTTCATTGTGTATACGTATTGGGCCATGGGTAAAGACGTCGCCTATGTGCAGATTAAAGAGTGCGCAGTGTAGCGGAATACCGAGCTTGAGAGAATTGCCAATGGGCAATTAGTGGTTGCTGGTTGATCAGACTCCGCCGGCTGGAGAAGCCGGTAGAGGTTTGACGAAAAATTTCTGGAAATGCTTCCCTGCCTAGGATGATGCGCAACTCAACATAGAGTTGGTGCGCAGCTCTGCGTAGGGTTAATACGCAGCTCTACATAGGGTTGATACGCAACCAGGGCTTCATCAAAAAGCCAAATGGATTGGTTAGTTTAATCGGTGCTGACAGGGCTGAGAGGCAAATACATTCGCCATTCTGTGCGCCCATGGGCTGATGTACATCGCCGGGTTCGCGGACCAAGAAATCACCCTCGCGGTAGACTGCGTTCTCATCGGAGAAGCTGCCTTTCAAAACCACTGTGTACTCAAGGCCCTGGTGGTCATGCTTAGGTGTCTTGCCGCCGGCACAAATTTTGTGCAGCGCTACTTCAAATTCACTCTGTCCAGTCTCAAAGCGAGCCACGTCCACTGATGCGGTGAGACGCTTCCAAGTCTGAGAGACAAGGTTGTTTTTCATCAGCTTGCTAACGCTAAAGGGATAGCTTGTGCGCTTGTGCTCGGTTACGACTGGAGCCTGTGGGGCGCTGTCGAGATTGGCCATCACTGACTCAAAGGCATGGTCTTCCAGCTCCAGAGGTTTGGCTTCACTCATCAGCTGGGCACCCACTTGGTCGAGGCGCAGCAGAGACGCGCGACACTTGGAACAAAAGTGCAGGTGTGCGGAGACACAGATTGAGGGTGCTGTGGCTAAGGTTCCCGCGGAGAACTCTAAGAGCATGGTTTCATCGGGATGGAATTGGCTTGAGTTGTTCATTCTTGCGCCTCTGTGGACACTATTACTTGCATTTTTTGTAGCGCCAGACGCACACGTGATTTAACGGTGCCCAGCGGTAACCCCAGTTCGGCAGACGCTTCGGCGTGGGATTTACCTTCCAGGTAGACCTTGCGCAAAATTTCATCTTGCTCTTTCGGCAGCTGAGCTAGAGAGCTCTGTACCTTGTCTTCGCTGCGCTTTTGCTGCAGCAGTGAGATCGGTGTCTCTTCATCTGGCTCATGCCAGAAGTCTTCATTTTCCAGGGGAAGATGTTGGGTATTGCTCTTGCGGCGCAGCATATCGATGCGGCAGTTTCGCGCTACAGTATAGATCCAGGTGGTTGCTGAGGCTTTCTCGGCATTGTAACCACCAGCCTTGTTCCACACTTTAATCATCACTTCCTGAACTAAATCGTCTCCAAGCCCTGGGAACCAACCTTCGTTGCGGCTGGCATGGGCAAAGCCCTTGAGCAGTGGGCCAAAATGTTTAAACAACTTGGCAAAGGCCGCGCGGTCATGAGTCTCGCCCACAGAAATAAGCAGCTGACTCCACTGGTCAGAGCGCTTTTCTGTAGATTTGAAGACGGCCACGCGATCACCATTGGGTCTAGGAGTTGCTGGAGTTTTAGTTTCTATGCTGTGCAGGCTCATCGAGCTGGTCCCTACTTTATCATCTTTTATCGCAGTTTTACGCCCCATGCGGGCAATTGGATTAAATCTATAGTGACTATTTACCCTCTGACCATAGGTTGCTACTAGTCTTTGAGCCCATTGTGGTTCGTCTTACGTATATACTGCGATTCATAAAAATATCGTCCTTATAAAAATAAATCTTCAGGATAAAACATTGAAAAAAGTTCTTATGCCCGTTGCTGTGCTCGTTGCAGCTGCAGCCATCTCAGTCATTATTACCATTCTGCGTCCAGCGCCTCTAAAACTAGAGGCTCCAGATACAGCAGTGGCGGTAAAAACTCTGACGCTCTATTCCCAGAGTGCCGATTTGCTGGTTGAGTCCCAGGGCACAGTGTTGCCACGTACTCGTACTCAGCTGATTTCAGAGGTCTCCGGTGCCGTATTAACTGTGTCGCCCCAGTTTGTGGTGGGTGGCACCTTTAAGGCGGGAGATGTTTTGCTGCAGTTGGATCCCACCGACTACGAAGTTGCACTGCAGCGTGCCGAAGCTCGCCTGATTAGCATGAATGCCCAGGCCACTTTTGAACTGGCTCGGGCCACTCAGGCACAAAAAGAGTGGGCCATGACCGGCCGCCCAACGTCGGAGGCACCACTGTTGGCTCTCCGTGAGCCCTATTTGGCAGAGGCTCGGGCCAATGTTTTGCAGGCTGAAGCTGAAGTCAAACAGGCCAGACTCAAGCTCGCCCGCACCACCATTCGCGCGCCCTATGTGGGAATGGTTTCGGCAAAAACTGTCGACATAGGTCGCTACGTCACCGTGGCCACGCCTCTGGGTGAAATCTTTGCCATCGACTCTGCTGAGGTGCGGTTGCCGCTGACGGAAAAGGATCTCGCCCGTATCGATCTAATCAAACACAGCGGCAATGCCGAGCTGCCCGCAGTGACGCTAAATGCTACCGTCGCCTCTCAGCCGGTGCAGTGGTCCGCGAAAGTGGTGCGCTCGGAGGGCGTGGTTGATCAGCTCAATCGCTCCCAGTATCTGGTTGCGCAAATTAATGATCCCTATGGGGTTGTAGGCAGTGCCACTGACAATGGCTCTCCGTTGCTTATGGGCACCTTTGTCCGTGCCGAAATTGTCGGCAAGACTATCAACAATGTTTACGCCGTACCGCGCCATGCGCTAATGGAAGGCAATAAAGTCGCGCTGGTGGATAGCCAGAAGCGTCTGCGCCTAACCTCAGTTGAAAGCTCCCACGGCGACGACCAGTTCTACTATGTGAACGCAGGTCTGGTGGACGGTGCTGAAATTATTGTCAGTGCGATGGGCGCCGCGATTGAAGGCATGTTGGTCAGACCTGTAGGAAGTGCCAACTAATGCAAAATCCCACAGACCCCATGCAACCCAGCACTGGCCTAATGGCTTGGTTTACCCGCAACCCTGTGGCGGCCAACTTGCTGATGCTGTTTTTACTCTGCGCTGGCATTTTCAGCTCGTCGGATATGAGCAAGGAGATGTTTCCCAGAGGCGAGACTGATGCGATTCAGATCAGTGCTCCCTATCTTGGTGCTGCCCCGATTGAAGTGGAAAAAGCAGTTATCCTGCCCATGGAGGCGGCGCTGCAGGGTTTAAAGGGCATAGAAGAGATCCGTTCGTTCGCCGATCGCGATATGGCTTCTATAGTGCTCGATGTTGAGTCCGGTGAAGATATTAATGAACTCATGGCGCTGGTTGAAAACCGCATCGACAGTATTGTTAATCTGCCGGTGAATCTAGAAAAGCCTACAGTTAAACGCGTGGATAACTTTGGCTGGGCTCTGGGCATAGCGGTCTCTGGTGATATGGATCAGCGTACCCGTAAAGAGATGGGCCAACAGATGTTTGACGAGGTTCAGGCATTGCCTGAGGTCAAGCGCGCGCAGCTCTGGGGCGATGGTGACTATGAGATCTCCATTGAAGTAAAAGAAACCCGCCTGCGGGAACTTAACCTGACCCTTGCCGAGGTTGCTCAAGTATTGCGCAACTCATCGCTGGACTTGCCCGCTGGTATGATTCAGGCAAGCAATGGCAATGTCTTATTGAGAACTCAGGGCAAGTCATACAGTGGTACAGAGTTTGCCAATATTGTTTTGCGCAGCCGCGATGATGGCAGCCAGTTGCTGCTCTCCGACGTAGCCACAATTAAAGATGCGTTTACCGAGGCCCCAAGCCTTTTGCGCTTTGATCGCCAGGACGCGTTTTCCATCGGCGTGTTTACTCTCGATGATCAAGACCTGATTACTATCAGCAGGGCGGTTCAAGACTATGTAGATATGAAGCGTCCGCAGTTGCCCGAAGGGCTGAGCATTGCGACCTTTAATGATGACTCCTTTCATTTGCTGGGGCGTCTCGACATGATGCTGAGCAATCTGGCTGCCGGTGCGATTTTGGTGGCAGTAGTGTTGGGCCTATTCCTTAATCTGCGTGTTGCCGCCTGGGTTGTGGTGGGTATTCCGGTGAGTTTTCTCGGTGCCATCTGGCTGATGCCAGTGAATCCCTTTCCGGTAAATATCAATGTACTGAGTCTGTTCGCGTTTATTTTAGTACTCGGGATTGTGGTGGACGACGCCATTGTTATTGGCGAGAGTGTTTTTACCGAGGTCAAGGACGAGGCCGATAGAGTCCTGGCCCAGAGCAGTGACCCCAATCAGGTCTATGTGGCGCCAATGGCGACGGTGATTGCCGGAGCCAAGCGTGTGGCCATTCCTTCCACCATAGGTGTACTGACCACGGTGGCCGCTTTTGCGCCCTTACTATTTGTTGGCGGCACCATGGCGCCTATGTATGAAGCTCTATCTGTAGTGGTGATTCTGTGTCTGCTGTTCTCATTAGTTGAGTCAAAGTTGATCTTGCCTGCGCACCTGGTGGGGCTAAAGTTTGGTGGTTCGAAAACATCACAGAATATTCTCAGCGCTACAATTGAGCGCTGGCAGCAGGGTATTAGTGCAGGGTTAAGCACTTTTATTGAAACCCGCTATCAGCCGTTTTTGAAAAAATGTATGAAAAATCGCTATGTTACTTTGGCGACCTTTATTGGCGTACTGATGATTTCCATCTCGACTCTGAGCGGCGGTATCGCCCGGTTTGAATTTTTCCCGGATGTCCCCGGTGATGATATTCATGCAGTGGTCACTATGCAGGATGGCAGTTCTACAGAGAATTTCAATGAGGCGCTGCTGGCCATTGAAGAAGCTATTTACCAAGTCGACAGCGATTTTATGGCGGCTAACCCTAAAGCTAAAAGCCTCTTGGCTCACACCTTCTTCTGGACTCAATCAGATGTCTCAGCGAGTTTTCGGGTGGAGCTCACACCTGGAGAGAGTCGTCCTTTAAGTGCGGTTGATGTGGAGAAGCTGTGGCGTAAAGAAGTGGGTACTCTGCCCAATGTGCGCAAGCAGGATTATTACTCCAGCAGCAGTGCCGGGGGTGGAGCGAAGATTAATATGTCACTCTATGGGCCTGATCCAGAGCAGTTATCACTGGCCGGTGTGGCTCTAGCCAACAAGCTTGGCGAGTATGACGGCGTGTTTGATATCTACAACTCCCAAGGTGTTGGTGGCCGTGAAATTCTGATCAGCTTAAAACCCTATGCCAGTCAGCTGGGTATCTCCATGGCGGATGTGGCCCGCCAGGTGCGTCAGGCATTTTATGGCGAGGAAGTGCAGCGCCTGCAGCGTGGGCCCCACACTTTAAAAGTGATGGTGCGTTATCCCCTTGCGGAGCGCAGCTCAATTGCGACTCTGGAAGATATGCATATTCGCACTGCCAGTGGCCAGGCCATTGCGATCAGTGAAGTAGCGGATATTCGCCTGGGTTTAGGTTTGGCAAAGATATCCCGAATTGAACGCAAGCGCGCAGTGACGATTACCGCGGATGCCGATGCCTCGAAGGTGCAGAGTAGTTCAGTGATCGATGATATTCGCGATAATTTTATTCCCCAGCTACTGCTCGACTATCCCAGCGTTGAGTTTGGTGTCTCCGGTGCCAGTCAGGAAGAGTCTGACTTAATTGGCCGTTTAATGATTGCCGGTGTGGTATCGCTTTTCTTGATTTATGGCCTGTTGGCAGTGCCGCTGCGCTCCTATGTGCAGCCACTAATAATTATGTCAGTGATTCCCTTTGGTTTTGTCGGGGCGGTAATTGGCCATATCCTCTTTGATATGGCGATTAG
>JAFMBU010000197.1 GCA_017858295.1 Porticoccaceae bacterium
CTTTATCTAAGTCGATTTTTGCCAAAGCACTTTATCTACGTCGATTTCTGCCAAATCAACAGCCGATTGTTGGCGGGCATAGCATGGTCGTCGAGCAATATTAGATCGCCGTCCAGGGCCAGCTGATTGATCTCGTGAAAGTCTCTAATTCCCCGGTGCGCAAATCCCTCACGCAATCTTAGATCAAATATGCGGTTGCTCTCCGAGCTGTGCTCCCCGGCATATTTCATTGGCCCATAGAGGCAAAAAATGCCATTAGCTGAAAGGTTGGAGGAGACCAGCTGGAACATTGCCTGAACTTCTTGCCAGGCCATAATGTGGGCAGTATTAGCTGTGTAGACGGCATCAATTGTGGCGTCTGGCCAGCCTGTCTGGGCGACATTCAATTCTATAGGCGCGCGTAAATTGGTACTTGGATAGGCCTCGAGCCAGCGCAAAATACCCGCATGATTTTCACTCAGGTCGCTGGTCTGCCAGATCAGGTGTGGCAACTGTGGCGCGAACCAAGCTGCGTGTTGCCCGGTGCCAGAGCCAATCTCCAAGAGATGGGTTTTGTCCTGCAGCACCGGTGCCAGCAGCGCAAAAATAGGCGCCTTATTGTTCTCACAGGCCTGAGAAAACGGTTTGTCCCTAAAAGTCACTGCTACTCCTGATGCGCTTTCTGCTGTTGTTATTAGACTAGTGTATAAAACTGTCTGGAACATTAACCGCGCAAAAATACTGGTGCGTCCGCTTCGCTAAGGGCTGCATTGTATACATAGCCGTCGCTGTCGAACTGATTGATCTGTTCGATCTGAGTAATGCGCTTTTGAATAATATAGCGACTCATTAGGCCGCGGGCCTTTTTCGCATAGAAACTAATAATTTTGTACTTATCATCTTTCTTGTCCATAAATACCGGCGTCACTATGCGCGCACTGATGTCCTTCTTGCGCACCGACTTAAAGTACTCGTTAGAAGCCAGATTCACCAGCACAGACGATTCTGCTCGATTGAGTTCGGCAGTGATAACATCGCCCCAGAACTGATACAAATCTTTGCCCCGAGGATTGGCAAATTTAGTGCCCATTTCCAGTCGGTAAGCCTGCATTAGGTCGAGGGGGCGCAGCACACCATAGAGCCCGGAGAGAATGCGCAGGTGATCTTGGGCCCAGTGCAAATCTTCAGCGCTCATACTCTCAGCATCCAAGCCCTGATAGACATCACCTTTAAAGGCCAATACAGCAGCTCGGGCATTATTGGCATCGAACGGTGTCTGCCACTCCTGAAAGCGCGCATAATTGAGTGCCCCCAGTTTGTCGCTCAGGTGCATCAAGCTGGAGACGTCTTGGGGAGCGAGTGTTTTTAAGCCCAGCGCAAGCTCTTCAGCATGATCTAGCAGTGCCGGTTGCGAGAGCAAAGGTGCTTCAATAGAGCTTGAATAGTCGAGTTTTTTCGCTGGAGAAATAACAACTAACATAAGTAAGATGCGCCGTTTAGTGGAAACTATTGAGAAAAAGTGCTGTTATTATATCAACTTGCGTGGAGTGCGCGAGGCTCTATTTTTAGCGCTATTCTAAGTTCATGGACAGACATACAAAATGCAATCTCAAGGGAGATAGGGAATGAAAGGTTGGTTAAAAGTAGCGCTTATGACTACGGCAGTTTTGGCCATTGGCGGATGTTCAGTTAATCCAGTAACCGGCAAGAGCCAGCTATCGATTATTTCGCCGCAGCAGGAAATTGCCATCGGCGAGAAAAACTACAGTCCTTCGCGGCAGTCACAGGGTGGTGATTACTATCTTGATCCTGCGCTGCAAACCTATATCAGTGGCGTCGGCAAGAAACTCGCTGCGGTCAGTGACCGCCCCAACTTACCCTATGAATTTGTTGTGCTCAATAACAGAGTGCCCAATGCCTGGGCCCTACCCGGTGGAAAAATCGCTATAAACACTGGCCTGCTGGTGTTGCTAGACGATGAGGCACAGCTCGCCGCTGTATTAGGCCATGAGATTGTTCATGCCGCTGCCCGTCACGGTGCCACACAAATGACCAGTGGAACTCTGGCCAATATAGGTATGGTCGCCGTGGGTGCAGCGGTTCAGGGCCAGCCTGGGGAGCAGCTTTATGGCATGGCGTCGCAAATGGGCGCCGCAGCCTGGATGGCCAAATATGGCCGCGATGATGAGCTGGAGTCTGACTACTACGGCATGGCTTATATGGCCAAAGCTGGGTATGAGGTCCGGGGTGCAGTGGAGCTACAGGAAACCTTTGTGGAGCTGAGTAAATCCCGCCAGACAGATTTCCTCAGTGGTCTCTTCGCCAGTCACCCGCCCTCTGTGCAGCGGGTGGAAGCGAATAAGTTACGCGTCGCCGACTTTACTCCCGGCAAGCGCTATCGACAGCGGTATCAGGCGGCGATTGCTCAGCTGATCAAAGATGCGCCAGCATATGCTGCAGAAAAACGCGCGATCAAGGCTCTGGCCGACAACCAACCCAGCTTGGCAATAAAGCATCTGGATAGAGCGGTTGCCCTGCAACCGGCAGAGGCGCAGTTCTGGCTATTACGCGGTCAGGCTTGGACTATGTTGGACAATCACAGTAATGCAGAAAAATCCTACAGCACCGCAATCGGCAAAAATAACCAAATCTATAGCCCCTATCTGGCCCGTGGCATTTTGCGTTATGAGCAGGGAGATAAAAGCGCCGCCAAAGTGGATTTAACGCAGAGCTATAAATTGTTGCCCACGGCCAAAGCTAGCTACTACCTCGGTGAGCTGGCTCTAGATAACAAAGAGTACCAGCAGGCCAATGGCTATTTTCAGCAGGCCGCTCAAGATCGAGGTGAGCTCGGCAACCAGAGCCGAGAAAAAATTCAGCAGGTGAATTTACAGCTCCGCCCCCAGAGCTTTTTAGCCTTTAGTCAGGCAGTGAGTAACAAGGGCGCGCTCTTGGTCAGCGTCGTCAATACCAGTCCACGAGCTATGCGTAGTATTATTTTGCAGATATCGGGCCCGGCGGATCAGAGCGGTTATGCGTCAGCCAAGACAATTAATATCACCAAAGATCTTCAGCCGGGGCAGCAAGTGACGATTAACACTGGGCTGAGTTATTTTTTGCCCAACCAGCAAGCGGTGGGTTATCGTATCGTGGCACAGAGTGCAAAGCTGATAGACTAACGGCCATCAAAAGCCCCAGAGGATTTGCTGATTATGCAGGAGAAAAAGACCAAGCCACCCTGCGCGGTGTGCAAATTAGTGCGCATCTATCTGTTAGTTGCAGTGCCGATTATTTTGATAATGTGGATCAGGCCGGAAGTCAGTCGCCTCAAGGGATATGACCTAACGAATATATTTTCTACGCTAATTGGTGTGATGCTGGTCTGCACCATTCTGTGGAAGGCCTACCATGAATTTTGGAAACCGAAGATCGATGCCGCCAGAAAAAATAAAAAATGATTGTTGGGGGTGTCGGCACTTCCACATAACCCATCAACCGAAAATGCCCTATGGCTGCCAAGCCATGGGTTTTAAGTCAAAAATGTTGCCCTGCTT
>JAFMBU010000198.1 GCA_017858295.1 Porticoccaceae bacterium
ACGCATTGCTTGATTAAATTTTTAAAGAACGATTCGCTCATCAGAGCGGGGGGCGCATTCTATAGAAGGCCGACCCATTGTCAACAGCAGAGATTAAATAAATATTAGGCCTCTACTTGACTACTTTTTCCCGCCATCTTTCTAGCGAGTCACCCTAGTTGGGAGGCCGCATTCTACAGACAGCTGGGATACAGTCAACAAGTATTTCCTTTAATTTCTCAACTGACCTGAAAGCCATTAAACACGCTGAAAAAGATGGTATTTTTTCTTGCCCAATCGAACTAGAAAAAAGCGCCCAAATAAGGCGTTACTCGGATCGAACAATTCAGCGGCCTTCATGTTGTGCTCGGCCCCTACAGCGCGCCCATTGATAAACACAGATTCGCGACCTAAGGCATCTTTTACCTCACGCCCAGCCTTGGCCATTCCGCAGTCCACTAATAGACTGGTGAGCGGCTTTTCACCTAAATCGTCAGCTGACAGCTCAGATGAGGGCATACCGTCTAGGCATAGCTGTTCGAAATCAGACTCTGGCAATTGGTTGGGGTCGCCAGTAAACAGAGCTTCGGTAATTCGCAGCGCCGCGGCAAGACCCTCTTCGCCATGCACTAGACGAGTAGCCTCTCGTGCCAACACTGCTTGGCCCTGAGGCTTGCCATCGGCCTGATTGTCAGCCTCCTCAACCGCACTAATCTCCTCCAGTGATAAGAAGGTGAAGTAACGCAGGAATTTATACACATCAGCATCAGCGACGTTTAACCAAAACTGATAAAACGCCAGAGGAGATGTCTTAGTCGGGTCCAACCAAACTGCCCCCGCCTCGGTCTTACCAAACTTGGTGCCATCGGCTTTGGTGATAAGAGGCACGGTGAGGCCAAAGCATTGGGATTTATTCTGGCGACGAGCCAAATCAATACCGCCCACTATATTGCCCCACTGGTCACTACCCCCTACCTGCAGAGTACAGTTATGGCGGCGGTTCAATTCGGCAAAGTCCATACCCTGAAGTAAGGCATAGGAGAACTCGGTAAAGGAAATCCCCGACCCCTCGCGGTCAAGGCGCAGCTTAACCGACTCTTTATTAATCATATTATTGACTGAGAAGTGCTTGCCAACATCGCGAAGAAACTCCAGCGCCGACATCTTCTCGGTCCAGTCGAGATTGTTAGCCACTACCGCGGAGTTGGCGCCGCAGTCAAAATCAATAAACTGGCTGACCTGGCCTTTAATCTTATCGGCCCAGCTTGAAATTACATCCGGCGTATTAAGTTTACGCTCGGCAGCTTTAAAGCTTGGATCGCCGATCATGCCCGTGGCACCCCCAACTAGAGCAATAGGGGTATGTCCCGCCTCTTGGAAACGCTTGAGTACTAAAAGCGGCACCAAATGCCCCAGATGCAGACTGTCCGCCGTCGGATCAAAGCCACAATAGAGCGCTCGCGGCTGGTCTAGATGCTCTTCTAACTCACTGTCTGCGGAGACCTGCGCGACTAGGCCGCGCTGGCGTAATTGATTAATTATCTGACTGCCACTCTGTTTCATTGCAACCCGTTTCACTCTGTCTAATTTGGGGGCCAACTCTACAGATTGAGAGGGCAAATACAAGATCTTCTCACCTCAATCGAAGCATCTCTCCGCTCTGGGGCTTCTTTTGGCAATATAAAAGCGGAAGTAGCTCGCTGTAACTTATCAATTGATTAAGCTAAACTTGCGCGAATCGTACAATGCTGGCTGACTATGATCGTATTACTTATGCAAAAGGCGACACGTTTTTTGCATCTTATACTCAACGTTCTCCCGCGACGGCACCTTATAGCGGCGTCGGTGGCTAGCTGCTGTCTACTTATATTGATTGTCTACCCAGTCACCGATGCTGAGGCCAACCGGCAAGTCTCGGAACAGCTTGTTCTGCCAACTGAATCAGTCTCTTTAAAAACCACCCCAGAAACTGTACCCGAACCAGCACTGATGTGGATTGAACAATCAGTGGGTTCTGGCGATAGCCTCTCGCTGCTTTTTAGTCGCGCCAAACTCAGCGCGGCAGATGTCTATAAAGTCAGCTCCTCGAAAGATGGCAAACTGCTGCGCAATCTCTATCCGGGAGAATCCTTTCGTTTTGGCCTGAACAAGGCCGGCGAGCTTGAAGAATTGCACTACATACAGTCGAAGTTAGTAAGTCGCATCTATAGTCTCGAGGGAGATAGCTATAGCTCTGAGCTTAGAGAGCTTGAGCCGGACACATTGCTTAACTACCGCGAAGGTATTATTAAAGACTCACTCTACCTCTCAGCTCAACAGGCCAATCTGCCGGATAAGCTAATTATGGAACTGGCCAATATCTTTGCCTGGGATATAGATTTTGTTTTCGATATTCGTCAGGGCGACTCATTTTCGATTCTGTATCAAGAGAAGTATTTGAATGGCGAAAAGTTTGCTGTGGGTGATATTGTCGCCGCATCGTTTACCAATCGCGGCAAATCCTATAACGCTGTGCTGTATACCGACAGCAGAGGCAATTCAAGCTATTACACCCCGGAAGGCTTGAGTATGCGCAAGGCTTTTCTGCGCGCACCGTTGGATATTTTCCGTATTAGCTCTGGGTTTAATCTCAAGCGCAAGCACCCGATCCATAAAATGATCAAGGCTCACCGCGGGGTCGACTACGCGGCACCTAGAGGCACCCCGGTATTTTCAGCTGGTGATGGTAAGGTTATTGCAGCCGGTTATAGCAAAGCCAACGGCAACTATGTTTTCGTCCAACATGGACAGACCTATGTGACAAAATACCTGCACCTGAATAAGAAAAAAGTCCGCAAAGGCCAAGCGGTTAAACAGCGCCAAACAATTGGTACAGTCGGGTCTACAGGTTATGCAACTGGACCGCATCTGCATTATGAATTCTTAGTTAATGGCGTGCATCGCAATCCACGCACGGTAAAGTTACCCCAAGCCAACCCTATCTCCGCCAATGAGTTAGCGGCATTTAAGTTAGCCACCACGCCAGTGCTGACGCAGCTCGCCCAAGCGGGCACTTCATCTGAGTTGGTTCAGCTGGAAACAATGCCTAGCGGGCAAGCAGGCATCGCCAGTGCTAACTAGACAGCAATGATGTCGACTCCGGAAATCTATCTTGGACTAATGTCCGGCACCAGTATCGATAGTATTGATGTCGCAGCAATGACTTTTACTGGCGGCAAATTACAACTTCTAGGCACTCACGCAGAGCCCATCCCAGAACTTCTAAAGCAGCAGATTGTCGATCTCTGTCAACCAGGTAAAGACAGCGTGCAGTTACTCTGCGAAACCGACAACCAACTCGGCGAACTATTTGCTCGGGCGGCACTGGCTTTGATGGAAGCAGAAAACATCAAATCCGACCAGATAGCCGCTATCGGCAGTCATGGTCAGACGGTTCGACATTCACCCCCTAGATCCGGCGCTATCGCTTTTACCCAGCAAATTGGTGATGCCAATATTATTGCCGCGCGCACTGGCTGCACAGTGGTTGCAGACTTCAG
>JAFMBU010000199.1 GCA_017858295.1 Porticoccaceae bacterium
GCCATCACCGTCGCTGGGTTTGCCGACACCAGACCCATTGAGTCGAACAATACTGCTGCGGGTCGTGCGCGCAACCGCCGTATCGAGGTGATTGTCGATGGTTCCTAATTTCATAGTAGGAGGACGCTGATATGGCTGATGAACTAGACGACATCAAGCCCGACGCTGCCATCGAAGCAGAGGTCGAAGAGGCTATTGTTGACGAGACGGCTGTGGAAGAAGCTGTCGCGCCCAAACCGCCGCCACCAGCGCAAGAGCCCGCAGAAGAGCCGGACTGCCCGCCCTGTAAAAGTGGCGCGCCGGCGTGGATGGCAACCTTTGCCGATATGGCCACGCTGCTAATGGCCTTCTTTGTCTTGATTCTCTCCTTTGCCCATATGAATGTGCCCAAATACAAAGAAGTCAGTGGTTCTATGAACGACAAATTTGGCGTGCAAAAAATTGTCCCAACGGTAGAGCAGCCTACTGCTGACAATATTATTGCCAAGCAGTACAAAACCGCCAAAGTGGATCCGACACTATTAGATGTAATCCAAGAGCAGACAACAGCCGAGCCACAGCCAGAAGACCCAGAATTAAAAGATGCCCTAAAAAAGAATGATTTTGACACCAACGCTGATATTGAAGTATTGAAAAAATCTCTCGCCAAAGAAATTGCTGAAGGCAAGGTGAAGGTCACAGTCAAAGACAAGCAGCTGGTAGTTGAAGTGGTAGCCGACGCCAAGACAGGCAGGCAGGGAGAGGCCAATAAGACGAAATCTGGCGCCCAGCTCATGCAGTCAGATTTAGAAATTTATGCCAAGGTCGCCTCTGCCCAGGCGCAGGTGCAGTCACAAATTGAGGTCGTGGATGCCTCGCCAGAAAGCCTTGCTGGAGATCTTAGCGGTCGCGGCGATGAAGCTGGCGAGCAGGCAATTGCCGATCAATATGAGAAAATTCGTGCACGTCTAAGCAATGAGATTGCCGAGGGCCTAGCGGAGGTTGAGCGCGATGGCGACAAGATTATTGTGCGCCTCGCCGAGCGCGGTTCGTTTCGCAGTGGTTACGCAGATCTGCAGCCAGCCTTTAAGCCGCTGCTGGATAAGGTTGGCGCCTCGATTGCCGACGGCTCTGGGCTGATTACGATTGAAGGCCACACCGATAATATCCCTATGGCCTTTAGCGAACGGTTTCGCTCCAACTGGGACCTTTCCGCAGCCCGTTCAGCGGCAGTGGCAGACTACCTGTTAAATAGCTCAGCAATTGACGATGGTCGCGTTTCGGTCACTGGTCTGGCTGACACCAAGCCGCTGGTGGCCAATGACTCCCCCGCTGGCCGCTCTAAAAACCGTCGCATTGAAGTGATTATCGACGGCAGCTAACAGAGCGTCTAGATAGGTGGGTGGCTAGGGTTTAATCATTGAGAATGAATCAGTGGCCGCGCTTTTCTTCGATCAATGCAAAAATTGCCCGAGCATGTTCTTCGGTAATTTTAAATTTCTCGCGCAATTCCTCAATGTGACACTGCTCATCGTCAGTAACCACGCCGTCGCTCAATGCAGAGGTGATTTCAGCCTCAAAAATAGCTTCCCGCCGCGCCATTTGATTGGAAAAGGCCGAGGCAACAATACCAGTGAGCAGAGCCACAGTGCAGACACCCAGCAGGGCAGTAAAGGCGCCAATAGTCTGCCCCAAAGGTGTAATCGGATAGACATCACCGTAGCCGACGGTGGTCAGGGTAATCAGTGCCCACCACATAGTTTGTGGGATTGAGGCAAACTTCTCAGGTTGAGCGTCGTACTCGGCGAGATACATCAGTGAGCTAGACAAAAACAGCGCAATACCCATCAGATACAGGGCTGCAAAAAATGAACGACGTTCTTGGTAGATAGCAGAAAATAGATCTTCAAGAGCCGAAGAATAATGCGAAATCTTTAGCAGACGCACTAGGCGCAGCACCCGTAGCCAGCGCAAATCGACACCACCCATTACCAGGGGCAACACGCTGGGCAGGATCGCCAGCAAATCAATAATCCCGGTAAAACTAAACAGGTAACCAAACCGACGTCCACTTGCCGTGGTGGACTTGTTATCTTCGTCTGCAGCAACAGACCAGATACGCAGGCAGTATTCGACTAAAAAAATAGTCACCGAAATAGCTTCAAAAATAACCAGTTGCGTTCTGTAAAGGCTATTGAAGCTCTCAACCGATTCGAGACACACGGCAATTAAATTAAGCACAATCAGTATCGACAGGAACAGATCACAGTTGCGACTAGTTCGGTCACCGTCATTGCTCTTGTTGAGGATTGACATGACCCTCTGCTGGCTCAGCATCATTTTTATCTGCCCCTATCGCGCTTTTCTTGGCATTAACATGTTAAATAATTTTTTAACTGCGGGCAGTTATGCCATGTGCGCAAGGGAACTGTCAAGCTCACAGGTACTGATATACAAGCACAATTATGAGATTTAAAGTCAAAGCTAAAGGTCAATAAAGCGGTTAGAAACGAGAGCTGAGCAGAATGCGGCTGCCAAAATACAAGATGGGATTTTGGCAGAGTGGTGCTTGAAGTCGGGGCTGTAAGAACTAACTTTCAAGAGAAATTTTTTAGGTGCTATTTTTTAGGTGCTATTTTTAAACAGCTATTTTTAAAAGCACCTTTTAAGATGCCATGGCGATTGGCTGCTCCTTTAACAGAGAAGGCAAAAGCGCCCATGCACTGCGTATCTCGCTGATCAATCCCTTTACTTCTTGAAGTGCATTGACGTCATTGTGCAGGTTGGCAAACATCACACGGCGGATCATATACTCATATAAGTCACTGAGATTGCGCGCCAAATCCGATCCCTTATTAAAATCCAGAGAGTCTTGCAGGCCATAGAGGATACTGGTGGCGCGATTTAAGGCGCGGCATTTTTCTTGAATATTTTTACGTTCGATCTCACCTTCAGCAGAGGCTAGGGCATCGACTAAACCATCAAACAACATTTGAATAAGTTGAATACCATCGGCATAGGGAACTGCAGATGCGATATGCACGTTGTTGTATGCGTTGAGTGCTTTGCTATTTAAGGCCATGCTAGAGAACTCCGATTAACTATTTAATTTTTGCTTAATAATAGAATCGGGATCTAGTCTGATTTCTTTAGCGTTAAATGGCGTTTAAGGCAGTTTTATTTAGTTCATTTAACGCTACTGATTAAGGACAATCTGCATAACCGCTTTCGACACAGCGCAGAGCTAGCATCTCGGCCTCGACAACCTGCTCATCTTCTAACTTCAGTTTGGCAATATCCGCTATATCTGAGGTCGACGGCTGACCGTTAACTCTTGCCACCTCACTCCAAATCAGCGCTTCAAACGGTTTCGATTTTTCAGCAGCACCGGCCTGTAACATAAAGGCATACATAAACTGCGCGTTGCCATAGGCCTTTAATGCCCCTTTCTTAAACCAGTGTTTAGCCAGCTGATAATTCAACTCAACACCTTTACCCTCGTGATAGGCGAGCCCGAGCATATACTCTGCATCCAC
>JAFMBU010000200.1 GCA_017858295.1 Porticoccaceae bacterium
GGCGCATTTGCGCATATTTTAGGTATTCAGGGCCTGCCATCCAATCCACTTATACTGCATGTCGGTTTATATGCAGACTATATGAACGACTACGTGGCACTGGGATTAAGTGAGTCTACTAACGGTAAGCCCTCAGGCTTAATCGATGATCAGTGGCGCGACCTATGGTGGAATCTCTGGGCAATGGTGGATGGGGATGCAGCGATTGCCGACTACAACACTGTTAGCAGCTATGATCCAGAAGCAGGGGAGTCCAAGGCTCATACCTACCACTGGATTCATACCTTTGCCGCACTGGGTCAATTACAGACTGGTACCGGCGAGCTGACCTCTGATTACCCAGCGGCACTGGCATTTGATAAGGACGGTGTCAGAACCTATGTGGTTTATAACTTTACTGGGCAGTCTAAGGTTGTTACCTACAGTGATGGTTTCAGCTTCACCGCAGCACCTTATGGTTTTACCATGGGAACTAACGAGTAAAGTTAGCGCACAGTAGCAGTAACTAAAAAGGGGCCTTCAAGGCCCCTTTTTTTGCGTTTTAAAACTTAACAAACAGCGACTTACGCTTTGGCGCTGGGTCGAGCATTCACTTGATCGTACCAGCGCTGCAGGTTTACACAGTCTTCTGGGATGGTCTTTTTAATCCAGCGGGCAAAACCGATGGTAGTAAATGCAGTGATATCGGCTACCGAGAAATAGTCGCCAATGACAAATTCGCTGTTGGCAAAATGTGCGTCCAAATCACGGAATAAATGATCCACACGCGCTAGTCCTCGCTCTGCCAAGGCGGGAATTTGTGCATAGGCATTGGGCCCCGGGAGAGCGCGGTCGGCGAACGCGGGATTGGCATTTCTAAAGCCATCGGCCACTGCAACTATGCCGTTCATATTCAGCTGATGGTTAGACGATTCAACCAACGCCTTTTCCAGTGGCGTGCGCCCGAGCAGAGGATTTTCAGGATAGACTTCTTCAATGTAGCGACAGATAGCATGAACCTGACTGATGCAGGTGCCATCATCGAGCTGTAAAAGAGGCACTTCGCCAAGCGGGCTGAGTTTCAGAAAAGCTTCAGATTTCTGTTCAAGCTTTGCCAGATCAATCTGAACCGTTTCAATTTGAATATTTTTCTCAGCGAGAAAAATTCTTACTCTGCGTGGATTGGGTGCCGCGGCGTAATCGTAAAGTTTCATCTTATAAACTCCGAATTATTATTATTTTATTGCCTGACCGGGAAGAGCTAACAGCGCCAGACGCTTTTCGATCGCCGCGAGTATTGCCGCCGAATCGAGACCGATACTTTCAAGTTGTTGCGAGTGGTTGCCATGTTCCACAAAGCGGTCCGGCAGTCCCAGATGCAAAACCGGCATCACAATGCCCTGTTCGGCGAGAAACTCACTGACCGCAGAGCCGGCACCGCCAGCAGTGCTGTTTTCTTCAAGGGTTACCAGCAGCTGATGGCTTTCGGCGAGATCGCGGATCAACTGTTCATCAATGGGTTTTACAAAGCGCATATCTGCCACTGACGCATTTAATCTCTCAGCTACTTCGAGACCAGTAGCCAACAAGGTACCAAAGTTAAGGATCGCCACGCCAGCGCCCTTTCGAGCAAGCAGACCCTTGCCCAGTGGCAGCGCCGTCATCTGCTGTTCAATCACTGCACCTGGGCCAGTGCCACGTGGGTAACGCACCGCAGCTGGACCTGAATGCATATAGCCCGTGTATAAAAGCTGGCGCGTCTCGTTCTCATCCGAGGGCGCCATAATCACCATATTGGGGATACAGCGCAGATAGCTAATATCATAAGCACCGGCATGGGTTGCGCCATCCTCTCCAACCAAGCCTGCTCGGTCGAGGGCAAACAACACATCGAGATTTTGTATAGCGACATCGTGGATCAGCTGGTCATAGGCGCGCTGTAAAAAGGTCGAGTAGATCGCCACCACCGGTTTGGAACCCTCACAGGCCATACCGGCTGCCAGAGTTACCGCATGCTGTTCGGCAATCGCCACATCTTCAAAACGCTCGGGGAAGCGCTCGGCAAATTCGTTCATGCCCGAGCCATCGCACATGGCCGGCGTAATACCCACTAGACGGTCATCTTGCTCAGCCATATCGCAGAGCCAGTCACCAAAGACCTTTTGATACTTTGGTTTAGCTGGGGGCTTGGGTTGAGTCTCGGCAACAGCTTTGATCGCCGCCGCTTTAAGCATCTGTTTGGGTTCAACTTTATTCAGCGCATGATAGCCCACCGGATCATTCTCAGCTGGGGCAAAGCCTTTACCCTTGTGAGTAATAATATGCAGCAGCACCGCGCCTTTAATTTCTTTGAGCTTGCGCAGGGTCTCAACCAATAGAGGTAGGTCATGACCGTCGATAGGGCCGACATAGTAAAAGCCTAGCTCTTCAAAAATGGTCGCCGGGGAGACCATACTTTTCATATATTCTTCAGTGCGGCGGACAAAGTTACTCGCCTGGGGCATACCACTCAGCGCTTTTTTACCGGTCTCGCGAAACTGGGTGTAGATCCTGCTCGACCAGAGTTTGGAGAAATATGTGGAAAGCCCGCCAACATTGCGTGAGATCGACATCTGATTGTCATTCAGCACTACCAGCAGATTCTTATCCACATGAGAGGCATGGTTTAGCGCTTCAAAAGCCATGCCCGCAGTCATTGCGCCATCGCCCATAATCGCCACAGCTCGGCGCTCTTCACCCAGTTGGGATGAGGCCATCGCCATACCCAGTGCAGCGCTAATTGAGGTGCTCGAGTGACCTACACCAAAGGTATCAAACTCGCTTTCACTGCGTTTTGGAAAGCCAGATAGGCCGTCTTTTTGACGCATGCTGAGCATCTGCTCGCGACGGCCGGTAAGAATCTTGTGCGGGTAGGTCTGGTGACCCACATCCCAGACCAGTCGATCCTCTGGGGTGTTAAAAACATGGTGCAGGGCAATGGTTAGTTCGGTCACCCCAAGCCCGGCGCCAAAGTGGCCTCCGGTCTTGCCCACGCAATACAGAATAAACGCACGCAGCTCATCCGCCAGCGTCTCTAGCTGTGCATTATCCAAGTGCCGCAAATCCGCAGGCCCACTGACAGTATTTAGCAGTGGTGTTTGCGGACGCGTATGGGGGATTTCGCTAAAGGTTTTTGCCATGCTTTGGTATCGTTAACTGTTATCTAATTAATAGTGGTTTTCACAGGCTTCAGGATACTACAGAAAATGCTTAATCGGTTCCGCTTTAAAGTATTATTTACAATCGAATAAGTCCTGACTAGCTGCATTTCCGCCTGACCGTTTTGGGGATTTAGTGATTGCGCTTAACAATAAACGCGGCGATTGCTCGCAGCGGATCCGCTTTTTCGCCAAAACTCTCTAATGTCTGCATGCTCTGATCAAACAGTTTCGCCGCTTCGCTGCGCGCCTGTTCAAGACCCAAGATCGAAGTATAGGTCGATTTCAAATTAGTCGCATCAGATCCCTGCTGCTTGCCCAGCTGTTC
>JAFMBU010000201.1 GCA_017858295.1 Porticoccaceae bacterium
GCGACTTAAAAACACTGGCCAAGCAGCTTAAACAGAAATGCTCCACCGGCGGCACGGTGAAAGAGGGGGTGATTGAAATTCAGGGAGATCATCGCGAGACCCTTAAGGCGGCGCTGGAAAAGCTCGGCCACAATGTCAAACTGGCGGGCGGCTAATATGAACAAAATACCCAAAGCCTATGGCAGCTGGCCATCCACTATTAGCGCCGAGCTGATTACCCGCGCAGCACCGGGGTTAAATTTTATGCAGTCCCATGGCGAGCGCCTGTTCTGGACTGAAAGTCGCCCTTGGGACGCGGGTCGCAATGTGATTATCTGCCGCGAACCCGATGGCAGTATCCGAGACTTACTCACCGCACCTTTTAGCCACAGCAGCCGAGTACATGAATATGGCGGCATGGCCTATGCCGCAGATGATAATAATCTGTATTTTGTGAATGCCGCCGACCAACGTATTTATCAGCTGTCGCTCACGGAGAATAACCAGCCTGTCGCCATCACGGAAAAGGGTCCACGCTTTGCTGACTTAATTCTTGATTCAGCGCGTCAGCAGCTTATTGCCGTCTGTGAAATTCATCATCAAGAGCGCGAACCGGAAAATACGCTGGTCAGCATTGCCATTGCAGATGGCAGCCTCAGCATGCTGGTGAGTGGCGCAGACTTTTATGCCTACCCACGCATCAGCCCCGACAGCAAACAGCTTTGCTGGATAGAGTGGCAGCATCCCAACATGCCCTGGGATAGCACGCAACTTTGGCAAGCCAATCTCACAGATAACGGTCTAACCAATAAAACATTGGTGGCCGGCGCAGGCAACGACGAGGCTATTTTTCAGCCCCAGTGGTCACCAGACAATCAGCTATATTTTGTCTCGGACAAAAATAACTGGTGGAATATTTACCGCATTAAAAATGACGCTGTCGTTACAGTACTAGAAATGGAGGCAGAATTTGCCACGCCCCTGTGGCAGTTTGGCATGTGCACCTATGACTTTATTGACGCCAATAATATTGCCTGTATATGGACCGCTAAGGGCGTCTGGAACAGCGGTTTTATCCATATTGCCTCAGGTCAGCTGAGCCAAATAGACTGTCATTACAGCAGTATGCAGGCACTTACCTGCCACCAAGACAAGCTCTTTGTCGTCGCCGGTGCCGCAGCATTGCCCAGCGAACTGATCAGCATTAGCCCCTATGGCGCGGTAGAATCAGTCTACTCCCCTGCCACCTTGGCACTGGACCCTGAAGATCTCGCCGAACCCCAATCAATTTTATTTTCCAGTGGCGACGATTCCGATAGCCAACAGGTGCATGCCTTTTACTACCCTCCAACCAATGGCCAATACTGCGGTCTCGAAGGCGAATTGCCACCGGTGATTGCCCTCTGTCACGGCGGTCCCACTGGAGCCACCGACAGTGGTCTAAACCTTAAACTGCAGTACTGGTGCAACCGAGGCTTTGCCGTAGTGGATATCAACTACCGCGGCAGCACCGGCTTTGGGCGTGCCTACCGCCATTCGTTGGCCGGCGCCTGGGGTATTGCCGATGTGCAAGATACCCAACATGCCATTGGCTATCTCAGCGAACAGCAGATTATCGACCCACAGCGCTGCCTGATTCGCGGTGGCAGTGCTGGAGGTTATACCGTGCTCTCGGCGCTAACCTTCACCGACAGCTTTCAGGCAGGAGCCAGTCTCTATGGTATTGGCGACTTGGAAACACTGGCCAAAGACACGCACAAATTTGAATCACGCTATATGGACAGCCTGATTGGACCCTACCCAGAACGCAGAGATATCTATCTTGAACGTTCCCCTATCCATCATGCCGGTGGCCTTAACTGCCCAGTGATTTTTTTGCAAGGCTTAGAAGACAAAGTGGTACCCCCCAATCAAGCAGAAATGATGGTTAAGTTGCTGCAAGACAAAGGCATTAAAGTGGCCCATATCACCTTCTCCGATGAAGGCCATGGATTTAGAAAGGCGGATAATATTATTCGCGCCATGGAATCTGAACTACAGTTTTACCAAGAGGTTTTTAACCTGCAGGCAAAGGCTTAAACCATGGGACGCTATCGCCCGCCGGCACCCAAAAGCTCCCCCTACATAACACCAGAGGGCGCTAGCAAGATGCGTGCTGAGGTACATCAGCTGTGGAAAATTGAACGGCCTAAGGTCACTCATATAGTCCACGAAGCAGCCAAAAACGGTGATCGCTCAGAGAACGGTGATTATATTTACGGCAAGCGCCGCCTCCGTGAAATTGATAGTCGTGTGCGCTACCTGACCAAACGCATAGAAGAAGCCACCATTGTTGAAGACAAACCCAGAGACCCCTCTAAAGTATTTTTTGCCGCCTGGGTTACCGTGGAAGATGAAGACAGTGGCGATGAGCATACCTACAGAATAGTGGGATCCGACGAGATTGATGCGGCCCTCAACTGGATTAGCATAGATTCCCCCATAGCTAGGGCATTGGTAGGCAAGTCTATCGATGACGAGATAAACGTTAAAACACCAGCTGGAGACCGGTGTTTGATCATTACCGCAATTAAGTACTAGCGCCCCGCTTAGGCCTCGCCAGACATAGGTTATCCCATCACTTTCAAATCTGCCTTTTACGAACCAGTGCAAGCTATTTTAAAAATCTATTCATTGATGTATACTTTTATGCAAGATGGGGTCGGTGAAAGGGAGTCGCAGCCGACTCTTAGATTGGTAAATCCAATACTTGGTTATATGCTTATAGAGGAATAATTGTGGATAACTTATTTGATAAATATGGTGGTGTAGACGTTATGCGTGGGCTCATCAAAGAGTTCTATGCGCAAGTTTACGCGCGACCGGCATTAAAAAAGTACTTTGTTAACACTGACCTTGAGCATTTAATCGATCACCAATGTAAATTCTTCGCCTATGCCATGGGTAAACCTTTTCAAGTCTATGAAGACGAAAAGCTAAAAGAAGGCCACGCAGGCAGGGCTATCACAGAAGAGCACTTTTTGATGGTTGCAGAGCTGCTTAGAAGAGTGCTGCTCGATGCTGGCGTCGACAATCAGGATGCCAAAGAGATAATGATTGCAGTTTCATCCAAGCGTAAGCACATTGTGAACGTTTAAGATTAATCAGACTCAATCTGTCCATCTGAGGATGCTTCAGATTTGCACCGGCGCTCCTTCAGGGTGACAGGCGCGCAATATCCCACTGATCGTTTTCGCGCTTGTAACAAAACCGATCATGTAAACGCTGTTCACCGCCCTGCCAAAACTCAATTTCCTCAGGCACTACCCGAAAGCCCCCCCAAAAATCTGGCAACGGAATTTCACCTTCAGCAAACTTCTCTTTAATCTGAGCAAACTGGGTTTCCAGTGCCTGACGGGAATTAATTCGGCTGCTCTGCTTTGACGCCCAGGCAGCTAACTGACTACCCTTGGGACGGCTAAGAAAATATTTCATCACATCCACAGTGGATAAGCGCTCAGCCCGGCCGCCAACAATCACTTGACG
>JAFMBU010000202.1 GCA_017858295.1 Porticoccaceae bacterium
GTTGAACAGATAATAAAAAATTGTGAAATAACCGGCACATTACCCATATTTGGGTCGACCATATTGGCCATGCCCAAGCCCATGGAACCGGACACCGCTTGGCCACCAACCACTAGTGCAGCATTGACGATCTGCAATAGCATGCCCATCACTGTGCCGATCAAAACCTGGTTAAATATCTCACGTAATCCCGCCGCTGAATAGGGATCGATGATTGGCCAGTCGACCAATGGATAGATCATCAGGGTGAGTAGTGCGGCGAGTAATACACGAATACGTACGGTGACAGAACGCAGGGAAAAGAACGGCGCAGCGAGCAGAAAAGCGGAGACTCTGATCATCGGCCAGAGCAGCACATAAAAACGCTCAACTACTTCAGAGACGAGGAGATCCATCAGACAAACAGCGCGGGAATACGCTCATAGATACGCTGGAAAAAGTCGACCATCACGCCGATTTGCCAGCTGCCAAAAACCAATAGCGCAACTACCATAATGCCAAGCTTGGGAATAAAGCTCAGGGTCATTTCCTGAATCGAGGTAGCAGCCTGAAAAATACCCACTACAAGACCTACGGCCAGGGCAACACCAAGCAATGGCGAGGCAACCATCACCGCAACCCAAAGTGCTTCACGACCTAAATCAATAACCTGTGCAGCATCCATTAGATTCTCCTAGCTGATCGCAAAACTGGCGGTCAGGGATCCCATAATTAGAGTCCAACCATCGACTAAGACAAACAGCATTAGTTTAAACGGCATTGAGATCATCATTGGTGAGAGCATCATCATACCCATAGACATCAGTACACTGGCGACTACTAGGTCGATAACCACAAAGGGAATGTAGATAAGAAAACCAATGGAAAATGCGCTTTTTAATTCCGATGTGATAAAGGCTGGCACTAGGGTTAAAAAAGGCACATCCGCAGGCTCAGTCACTTCAGTGTTGCCAGCGATTTCCAGAAACATGCCAATATCCGACTCGCGAGTTTGGTTGAGCATAAAGGTTCTGATTGGCGCTTCAGCAGCGTCCAGAGCCGTTTCAAAACTGATCTGCTCTTCAAAATAGGGAGTGATGGCGTCGTCGTAAACAGAGGTCAAAACTGGCGACATAATAAATAGCGTGAGAAACAGAGCGAGGCCAACCAACACCTGGTTGGGTGGTGTCTGAGCTGTACCCAGAGCCTGACGCAACAGTGAAAAAACAATAATAATACGCACAAAGGAGGTCATCATTAACAGTAGTGATGGCAGTAGCGTGAGTACAGACATCAGCGCAAGTAGCTGCAATGTCAAACTGTACTTTGTGCCGCCAGTGCCGTCATCCACCATATTGACCACCGGCAGACCCACTTGAGCAGCGGCGGGCAATGCAATGGATAGTCCGATCAGGGCCATCCCAGCAAGCAGAAATTTTGTGAAAATAGTTTTTTTCGACAACATATTATTTTTCTTTAGAGTCGGTCATTTGCTTGATGAGCTTTTGAAAAACACTCGGATTATCACTCTTGGAATCTGCTTCAACCACTACTGCAGATTCTGTGTCGCCAGCGGATTGTTGATCGGGCCAATTGCCCAATCGGTTTATCGCCTGAGGTGTAACGCCGAGCAAAACTTCTTCGTTGTTAATTTTCACAATGATTAATTTTTGTCGCGGACCCAGGTTATGAACTTCGCGAACCTGCAATTTTTTGCTTCCATCAGCGGCGTTTGTCATACCCATTTTTTTCAGGCCAAACAGGGTCGCAGCTAGCAGTACTAACACCACCGCTAGGGATGCCATCATCGACAACCATTCATTCCAACCAATGTCAGCCATGGGATTGCTACTCTAAAGATTCTTAACGCGATCGGCGGCAGGTATTACGCTAGTCAAGCGAACACCGTAGCGCTCGTTGACTAAAACCACTTCACCCTGAGCGACCAAGGTATTATTCACCAGCAGGTCGAGGGGCTCTCCAGCTAGGCGGTCAAGTTCCACCACGCTGCCCTGAGTGAGGCGCATTAAATCGCGAATTTTTAGCGAGGTGCGGCCCACTTCAACAGAAATAGTGACTGGAATATTTTGCAGTACATCGGCATTAATTTTGTTTTTCAAATCATCCAATTCTGTCGAATCTAAAACGTCTACATTGGTATCGGACATATTGTTTCTCTCTCTTACGTAACTAAATATTTAACAAAATGGGCATTGCAATAAATGCCTAAAAGGCTCATCTAAAAAGACAAACCGCGCTTTATTTGTTTGGTGTCAGCGGCCTTACAACACGCGCGGCCATCTGTGAGCCATTGGCGCCAACATCCACATCGAATACAGGTACTGAATTGACATACATGCGTGCATGTTCACTTTTGCTGAAATAAATCACATCACCTTCACTCAACGCTTCAAACTTTTTCAGCGTGGTTTCGATCTGGGCTAATTCAACGGTTATTTCAAGTTCGGCATCCACAGCTGCAGACTTTAATTCGGCGCTCCACTCTTTATCTGAGATATCGTCGCCATCGCCAGTCTGAACTCGACTGCGGAGTAAATCACGAATCGGCTTGAGGGAGTTGTAGGGATAGACCAAATCTATATTGCCCGACACACCGCGGCCGAGATCAGCAACAAAACGGCTGACAACTACAAGGTCATTCTCGTCGGCAATCTGGGCAAATTGCGGATTAATTTCAGAGCTTACATGTTCACAGTTAATCGCCAGAATCGGCGCCCAAGCTTCCTTTAGCGAACCAAACAGGACATCCAGCATAATTTTAATAATGCTCGATTCAGTTGGTGTAAAAAGTCGGCCAGGTGGTAGTTTGTCGAAACCGCGACCAAAGCCACCGAAGAAATTATCCAGTGCTGCGAAGACAATAGAGGGTTCGATGACAGCCATTGAATAGCCACGCAATGGATTTAGTCTGATTGTGTTAACCGATAGAGGTGCAGACAAATCTCTAACGTATTCGCTGAATTTCATTATCTGAACATCAGCCATATTGACTTTTGGGGTCGTGCGCAGCACCTCAAGCAGGCCCAATCGGAATTGCCTGATAAAGCGCTCGTTGATCATATCAATAGCGCCAACATTGACACCTAGAGACGAGTCTTCGTTGGTCAGATCGTGACGTATTACGCTGACATCACTGTTCAGACCAGTATCAGCTTCAATAGAGCCGTCCTGAAGTCCAGCTGTTAGCGCGTCCAGTTCTTCTTGGGATAGTAAATTGTCAAGTTCAGCCATTTTGGCCCTCACACACCGAAAAATTCAGTGTTGGTTGTTGGTGCATTACTGAACAACAAACTCAGTAAAGTAAACCGCTTCGATACCGCCAAAATCTTCGAGAGACTCGAGCACAGCATTCATCTCCATCTTCAATCTGGCAGCCAGGTTGGTCTGAAAATCAGGTCCAGAGATCTCTGACTCAGTCACTCGGCGCATTACCGCTAACATGGCAAAACGCAGAGGAAAATCGTGTTTCTCTACATTGGCGACAACGCGCTCATC
>JAFMBU010000203.1 GCA_017858295.1 Porticoccaceae bacterium
AGACCACCTCACCAGTAGAGGCGGGCATTATCTGGAGCATCAGCAAATCCCGTCGCGCTGATGGCGCTAAAGCCGGCGGCTTTTTGGGTGCCGAGACTATCTTGGCCCAGATTGCCAATGGCGTGAGCAAGAAGCGCGTCGGCTTTTTGGTTGATGGCCGCGCCCCAGTTCGCGAAGGTGCAGAGATTGTCGATCAGGCTGGCAATGTAGTCGGCGCGATCACCAGCGGCGGCTTTGGCCCAACCCTGCAGGCCCCTGTGGCCATGGGTTATGTGGCCATTGAGTTTGCCCCAGTGGGCACCAAACTCAATGCCTTGGTGCGCGGCAGATCACTGCCGATTACTGTGACCAAGATGCCATTGGTCGAGCAACGCTATTTTCGAGGCTAAGTTAAGTATTCGAGCCGTTCTTACCTACAGACTTAATTTTTTACAGGAAATAATAAGATGTTACAGAAGACACGCAGTTTGACTGATCTGGAAAATGCCGCTGAGTTTATCGCCCGCCATATAGGCCCCAGCGCCGACGATCAGCAGCAAATGCTCAGCTCCCTGGGTTGCAGCAGCCTGCAGGAATTGACCAGTCAGGTAGTTCCCGAAGCCATCGCCATGACGCAGCCCCTCGATATAGTCGATGGCTGCAGCGAAGCTCAGGCACTGGCCGAACTGCGCGAAATTGCCGCCCACAACAAAGTCTTCCGCAGCTTTATTGGCCAGGGTTATTACAACACCATTACCCCCAATGTAGTGCAGCGCAATATCCTCGAAAACCCTGCCTGGTACACCGCCTACACGCCTTATCAGCCAGAGATTTCCCAGGGTCGCCTGGAAGCCTTGATCAATTTCCAAACCATGATCACCGACCTTACCGGTATGGAGATGTCTAACGCCTCCATGCTCGACGAGGGCACAGCTGCAGCAGAAGCTATGTCTCTCTGCCAACGCATGTCCAAGTCCAAGTCGCTGCGTTTCTTTGTCGACAGCGACTGTCTGCCCCAGACCATCGAAGTAATCAAAACCCGCGCTGAGCCGGTCGGCATTGAAGTGCTTGTCGGCAATCCAGATCAGCTGCCAGACAATTTGTTTGGCGCACTGTTTCAGTACCCAGGTGCCAGCGGTGAAATCCGCAATTTCCGTGAAGTGATCAAGCAGGTGCAAGAGCAGGGCGCGCTGGTGGTTATGGCAGCCGACATCCTCAGTCTAGTGCTTCTGGAGTCCCCCGGCTCCTTAGGTGCAGACGTGGTTATCGGCTCAACCCAGCGCTTTGGTGTACCTCTCGGGTTTGGTGGCCCCCACGCCGCCTATATGTCCACTCGTGAAGCCTTTAAGCGCAACTTGCCGGGACGTTTAGTCGGTCTCTCCCAAGATGCCAATGGTGATCCAGCCTATCGTTTGGCGCTGCAGACCCGCGAGCAACATATCCGCCGCGAGAAGGCCACTTCTAATATTTGTACCGCTCAGGTTCTGTTAGCCGTTATCGCCGGCATGTATGCGGTCTATCACGGTCCAGAAGGACTGCAGCGCATAGCTCGACGGGTTAACCTGATGACCTCTGTATTAGCCCAGGGTTTGGCACTGCATGGCATTGAGCCAACCAATAGCCACTGGTTTGATACCTTGACTCTAAACACTGGCAGCCGCACGGAAGAGATCCTTAAGACCGCCGCGGCCCATGAAGTGAACCTGCGTCGCATCGATGAAAATACCTTGGGTGTCTCTCTGGACGAAACCGTCACCCGCAGTGATATCAGCCTGTTATGGACGATCCTGATTGGCGAACACCAAATCGATATAGACGATCTCGCCGACCAGGCAATTGATTCACTGCCCGGTGAGTTAATCCGTACCCAGAGCTTTCTGACTCACCCAACGTTTAATCGCTATCATTCGGAAACTGAAATGCTGCGCTACCTGCGTAAGCTATCAGACAAGGATATAGCCCTGGACCGCGCCATGATCCCCCTCGGCTCTTGCACCATGAAGCTCAACGCCACCGCCGAGATGCTGCCGATCACCTGGCCTGAATTTTCCACCATGCACCCCTTTGCCCCAGCTGATCAAACTCAGGGCTATCGCCTGATGATTGACCAGCTTGAAGATATGCTCTGCGCCTCCACCGGTTACGACGCCATGTCACTGCAGCCCAACGCTGGCTCTCAGGGCGAGTACGCCGGACTGCTGGCCATTCGTGGCTATCATGAAAGTCGCGGCGACAGCGATCGCGATGTCTGCCTAATCCCCAGCTCAGCCCACGGCACCAACCCCGCCTCGGCACAGATGTGTGGCATGAAAGTGGTAGTGGTTAAATGTGACGATCAGGGCAACGTAGATGTTGACGACCTGACCGCCAAAGCCGAGCTGCACTCAGCCAAACTCTCCGCGATTATGGTCACCTATCCCTCGACCCACGGTGTCTTTGAAGAGCGCATTGGCGAAATCTGCGAAATCGTTCATCACCACGGCGGCCAAGTCTATATAGACGGCGCCAACCTCAACGCCATGGTCGGTGTCTGCCAGCCGGGTAAATTCGGCGGCGACGTCTCGCACCTCAACCTGCACAAAACCTTCTGTATTCCTCACGGTGGCGGTGGCCCCGGCGTTGGACCCATAGGCGTAGGCGCACACCTAGCACCCTTTATGCCGAGAGAAACTGCAGATGGCAAACGTCAGGGCGCACAGGTATCAGCCGCCCCTTACGGCAGCGCCAGCATCTTACCGATCACCTGGATGTATATCCGCATGATGGGTCGCAGCGGCCTCAAGCAAGCCACTGAAATGGCCATACTCAACGCCAACTACATCGCCACCCGCCTGCAAGATGACTACGAGATCCTCTACACCGGCGCAAAGGGTCGTATCGCCCATGAATGTATCCTCGACGTGCGCTCGATCAAAGATGACGTCGGCATCAGCGTCGACGATATCGCCAAGCGTCTCATCGACTACGGCTTCCACGCCCCAACCATGTCCTTCCCAGTGGCCGGCACCCTGATGATCGAACCAACCGAAAGCGAATCAAAAGCCGAGATCGATCGTTTCTGTGACGCCATGATCGCCATCAAGCATGAAATCAACCAAGTGGCAGCAGGGCAACTAGACCTCGCAGACAACCCATTAGTTCACGCCCCACACACCGCAGAAGTGGTTGGCGCTGACGAGTGGACCCGCAGCTACAGTCGCAGCCAAGCAGCTTATCCACTGCGCTCACTGCGTGAAAACAAATACTGGCCACCGGTAGGCCGTCTCGACCATGTATTTGGCGACCGCAACCTAATCTGCTCCTGCCCCTCGATCTCTGACTACGAAACTGACGAAGTTTAGATTCCAGCAGAGAAACATCCCTGTACAGGCCAGTCTTGATTGCTTTTGCAAGACTGGTTGTGTACAGTTCCCGCGCTCTAAAGAGCTATCCAAGTTTCACGGATATGCACAACGAGCACGCCGTGCTCCTGACTAGTTACTAGAACAGAAAACGGCAGCAGTTT
>JAFMBU010000204.1 GCA_017858295.1 Porticoccaceae bacterium
TGCGCTTTCTCGCTCTCTCCATGCGCTTTCTCGCTCTCTACATGCGCTTTCTCGCTACGTGCGTGTTCTCTCTCGGTGCTCCCAGTCTGGCCAAGCCTGTTTAGTTGAGTTCAGTGCGCGGGTAAGTGTTATGTTTGCCTAACACTTTTTTCAAGGCATAAAAAAACCCGATAATTTCTTATCGGGTTTTTCATAATTTACTGATTCTGCCAAAAGGCGTGATCAGAAATTAATCGGCAACTACGTTCTCAGCTTGAGCGCCTTTCTGACCTTGAGTAACTTCCATAGTTACTGCTTGGCCTTCTTTCAGAGATTTGAAACCATCAGCTTGGATTGCGCTGTGGTGAACAAATACGTCACCGCCGCCTTCTTGCTCGATGAAACCAAAACCTTTACTGTCGTTGAACCACTTAACAGTGCCAGAAACTCTATCCGACATAACTAACCTCACTTATAAATAAAAAATGTGTACCGTTTAAGGCATCTAAAATATCCAGCCTCGTAACGGGGCTAGCCTACACCTTTAAGATAAAGCTTTTGCTTAACGCAACAGCCGTCTTATAAAGGCATTACTGTTTCAACAGACACTAAAGTGTGCAACCGTCAATTCAGACCGCGCAGTGTATTGGGTTTTTCTTGATTTGGCTAATATTTGCACGGTTTTTAATCAAATAAACCGCTGTTTTGATCAATTTTTAACCATTTTTCTTGATTTAGAGCAAGGGAAAGGGCCGAAATGGTGCGGTTAGCTGTTTTTTGTTCTCGGCGCGTTAGTTCTAAGACAGCATTATCGAGGGTTTATGGTGAACTTATTGAGGTCAAAATGCTCTTTCAGCTTCCGAAACAGATTTAAATCAAGAACTCGATGATATTATTGCGCCCCAAGTGGGAGGGCTAAAGCCGCCTTGTTTATTTTTATCTGCCGTTTACCGGCCAAAGGTATCAAAAGGATCAATCAAAATGTTGCCCCAGCGGATTATTGAACAGCTAATCGCCATTGTTGGCGAGTCACGGCTATTGCTTGAAGCAGATGACTTAAAGCGCTTTGGCGTTGATCGCACCACATTGTGGCAAGCGGCACCCTGCGGGGTGGTTCTGCCAGGAACGGTGGAAGAGGTTCAGTCTATTGTGCGTCTTGCCAATCAATGCAATTTGGCCATTGTGCCCTCTGGAGGAAGGACTGGCCTCAGCGGCGGTGCAGTGGCAAAGGATGGCGAGCTGGTAGTGGCTCTTGATCGGATGAATCAGGTTATTGAATTTAATCCTATGGATCGCAGCGTCACAGTGGGTGCTGGCATGATCACTGGGCAGTTACAGCAATTTGCCGAGGAGCAAGGGCTCTTTTACCCGGTGGACTTTGCCTCCTCGGGATCCAGCCAGGTTGGCGGCAATATCGCCACTAATGCCGGCGGCATCAAGGTGATTAAGTATGGTATGACGCGCAATTGGGTTGTCGGCCTTAAAGTGGTTAATGGGGCCGGTGATGTCATTGAGCTGAATAAAGGCCTAGCAAAAAATAATACTGGTTACGATCTGCGCCATCTATTTATTGGCTCTGAGGGAACCCTAGGCCTGATCTGTGAAGCGACTATTCAGTTGGCGCGAGCGCCGCTGGAATCATCGGTGATGGTGTTGGGGATTGAAAATTTTGCCGAGATTGTCGATGTACTGGCCTGCTTTAGCCACGATTTGGATCTCAGTGCCTTTGAGTTTTTCTCTCAGCTGGCTCTAGAAAAAGTCGTTGCCCACCGCGGTCACGCCGTACCGTTTCAAACTGAGACCGCTTTTTACGCACTACTCGAATTCGAACACAGCAGCCCAGAGATTGTGGATAAGGCGATGGCCCTGTTTGAACACTGTTTAGATAAGGGCTGGGTGATGGATGGGGTGATCAGCCAAAGTCTCTCTCAGGCGAAAAATTTGTGGAAATTGCGCGAGGATATTTCCGAGACACTGTGGCAGTGGCAGCCTTATAAAAATGATATCTCAGTACGCATCTCGCGTATGGCGGATTTTCTTGGGGAGGTTGATCAGTTGGTGATGGAGCAGTATCCAGATTTTGAAATCATCTGGTACGGCCATATTGGCGATGGAAATTTACACCTTAATATTCTTAAGCCTGAGCTTCTTTCAGTGGATCAGTTCCACAACAAATGTGTTAATGTCAGCACTGACATTGGTCAGCTATTGGCTAAATACGAAGGCAGTGTTTCCGCTGAACACGGGGTTGGGTTACTGAAGAAAGATTACCTCCACTACTCCCGATCCGCAGTTGAAATGGATATGATGCGTAGTATTAAGCGAGCCTTCGATCCCAACCATATTATGAATCCGGGCAAGTTGTTTGACTAAGCCTTCTACCTTTTAGTAGCGGCCTTCGAAAACAAGCCCTCTAAGTTAAAAGAGTAAATCCCATGATCACCAATGAGAATGTTACCGACTCGGAATTTCTCGATCCCTCGTTGGCCGAGCGCAAAAATCTCGCGTTCCTCGTCTATATATTGCAGGGCTTTGGTTTTATTACGGGAGGATTAACCTGGATTGCTGCGATGATGGTCAATTATATAAAGCGCGATAGCGTTCGAGGCACTTGGCTAGAAACCCATTTTCGCTGGCAGCTAAATACCTTTTGGTATGGTCTGTTGTGGTGGGTAGTGGGTCTAATATCTTGGCTGTTACTGCTGGGCTGGCTAGTCTGGGGGATTCTCACTCTGTGGGCAATTTACCGGGTGGTTAAAGGCGCGCTGCTACTTAATGACAACAGGCCAATTATCTTTTAACAGGCTTGTAATATTAGCCAACCCTCTTAATCTAGGCTTCTTTCTCGCCCGCTTATTTTGTTTTAAGGAAACTCAATGTCAGATTACATCCATATTGTCGATGGTGTCCCCGCGTCATTGCCTCTGGGAAAGGTTGTCTGCGTCGGCAGAAACTATGCCGAACATGCCAAAGAGCTGAATAATCCGCTTCCCACAGAACCGGTGCTGTTTATTAAGCCGAGCACAGCCTTGGTTGCCCTAGATGGACCTGTGGCAATTCCAACTGACTGGGGCGCCTGCCACTTTGAAGCCGAGATGACCATTTTAATTGACCAGCCTTTAACCAAGTGTTCTGAACATCAGGCAGCAGACGCCATTGCTGGTATTGGCATCGCACTGGATTTGACTCTGCGAGATTTACAGACCGAGCTGAAACAAAAAAGTCTGCCTTGGGAAAAAGCCAAGGCCTTTGATGGGGCCTGTCCCATATCCGGCTTTGTTACAGTGCCGATCGCAACGTTACAGGATCAGCAGATTCAGTTGCGTCAAAACGGTGAGCTAAAACAGAATGGCAATAGTTCAGATATGCTCACGCCGGTGCTGCCGCTGTTGGCCTATATAAGTCGGTTCTTCACCCTGCAGCCAGGTGATATTGTGCTCACAGGCACCCCCGCTGGTGTTGGACCTTTGACCTTAGGTGATGAGCTGCAGTTGAGT
>JAFMBU010000205.1 GCA_017858295.1 Porticoccaceae bacterium
GGGCGAGAACCCTAGCGGGTTCGACTAAATGCGAATGCATTTTGGACGCCAAAGGCGGTTCGAAGAACCGATTAAAAGACCTTAGTCTTTTAATCGTCAATCCCTTCTCCCAGAACGCAGACCTTCCAAACCGAACAACCCTTTTTGCATCGCCCAGGCTAGGGCGAGAACCCTAGCGGGTTCGACTAAATGCGAATGCATTTTGGACGCCAAAGGGGGTCCGAAGGACTTCCTGACAGTGCTTAGGCTGTTAGAAACCAATCCCCTCTCCCAGTGCGCAAAAGATCTAAACGAAACTGCACTACCACTACTACATATCCTCAAAATACAGCCAGAGCCCCAAATGGTAGCAAACACATCTTCAACTCACGCAAACCCCGGCCTTTTCATTGGCATAAATAGCTAATCATACGTGGATAAATACCAGCCTTTTAGGTAGGCTGCCCATCAAACTAAATTCTTTTATGGATAGCTCAATGATCACCTCCCTTATAAATCGCTACCTCAAAAGAAAAAAAATCTATTTATCGTTAACTCTGGCCATTATCCTGTCCTCAGGATTTCTAACTACAAGTACAGCTGATGACACTACCCCTGCAGGGCCTCTCGACATAGATGGAAACGGGGAGTATGACGCTCTAACCGATGGATTACTGCTACTCAGGGGAATGTTCGGCCTTACCGACACTGCGCTTATAAACGGCGCCTTAGCCTCTAATGCAACCTATACCACTGGACCAGAAATAGCCTCTGAAATAAGTGGCCTTGGCAATAGTATCGATATAGATGGCAATGGGTCAGCGGACGCATTGACCGATGGTCTGATGATTTTGCGCTATCTATTTGGTCTCAGAGACGATGTGTTGATCAGTGGCGTTATTGCATCGGATGCAACTCTATCTGATGCCAGTGATATTGCAGCTAAGATCGAGAGCCTGAAGGTCGAAACACAGCAGCCAGTGATGTCTAATGCAGTTATAACCAGTGATGCATTCAAGATGACCGGCAGTGATTATTTCAACTTACCGCTGTCCTATACCTGCGATGGCGTCAATGGCGGAAACTCCCCCGCCCTATCCTGGTCAGGTACATCATCACTGACAACTCATTTGGGACTGACAATGCACAGCGTTGATAGCGACGGCAGTGCTAACTTTCAGTTCTCCATATTTAATATCCCGAGTTCGGTAACTACCCTAGCCGAGGGCGACTTCTCAATTGGTACTGCAGCCGAAGGTGATATGACTTCGACAGAGATAGCTGCAGCTGGTGGAATCGCCTATGCCGCACCCTGTGCTGCTGGGGCAGGCCTGGAGACCCTCTATGTGTTCACTCTTTACGAGCTCGATGCAGAGCTAGAACTAACCTCCTCGGCGACACATTCCGATGTACAAGCTGCGCTTAATGAATTATCCATAAGTTCCGTGCCACTGACGACTAAGCGCATCAGATTTGATGCTGCATCACTGGCTAATAATCTCCATGTGCCGCAGAACGGTACCTTTAACTGTGCAGAAAAAACCGCACACTTTAATCAGTACTCGGCAGTCCATAGCTCAGTCAACTGTAGTGAAAATACCAATCAGTTTACCGTGGTCTCTCATATCGCAGATGGCCTAAAGACAGACAGGCCTGATCAGCAACTGCAGGTGGGTATTAACAGCTGGATTGGGCGCCTGTCGCTGCCCTCGCAATCAGGCAGCACAATGCGCCTGACGCCCTCTTATTTAAGCGAGCCGAGCAATAATATCTCCTGCGATGGAACCGGCGTCCTCGGCTTTAGCGTCGATGGACAGGTGATTTTGCCCTATTACAAACAGAGCAATAATGCTGGCATAGGCGACAACTGCGGCCCTTCTGATGGCGAAGATTATGCAGGCAGAGATACAGTCGTTTTGGGCGAAGTGGATCAGTGTTACGGACATTCACCCAATGGTGAAGGCTACCATCTCCACGGCGCACCGATCTGCCTTATGGATGTTCACGACCCGAGCAAACCAGTTGCCTATATGACTGACGGCATACCCCTTTACTATGGCGAGGCCGGAGGCACGATCGAGAACACTCTACATGCACAGACAGCCCGCTCAGTAACTGATACTAATTTTGGCGCCGGCCTCTATGAGCACCTTAACTACAGCCCATCGGATGTTCAAGATGGCAGCAACCCGCTCAATGAATGCAATGCTTACGATATCAATGGAGATGGTGCGGTGTCGGGCTATGCTTACTACTCCACCAAAGATGCACCTTACTCCATTGGCTGCTTTATGGGAGAGGTACTGGACTCCGACACTAAAGCTCCGGCAGCCAATACCAAGTTATTGACTGAGAGAAATGGCTGGACGGGACAGTCGGTGGGACAGGCGATCAGTGTTGAGGTGATGGCCAACTACAGCGGTTTATATAACGGCAAGACTTACAATATTACTGAGGTCATGCCCGGCAACAGCAATGTACCGAGCTTTTTGACCGCCAATACTATGGCCCAAGTTTTGTGGCGGATCCTTGATAGCGATGATGCAAGTTATGATGCCTCAACTACCTGCTTTGAGTTCAGGTACCGCGCGAACAAATCAATCACTGATAGCGACGAAACTGAAACAATCTGCGCAGAGAAGGCAGTCGGCGATGCAACCTTGGACTTTACGCCTTTTGGCAACTAGAACCATAGCTTCCAATCGAGCAATACAGGTACTGAGACGGTGCCTGTTAATGCTGATGACTACTGCAGCCCTCTCTGTCGAAGGCCATGGTCTGGCTTCAGCCTCGGCGAAAATTGAGGTCAGGCCCAGTCGCCTGGTAGAGCTAACAGTACAATTCGATTTTGTTGAATTACTTAACCATGGGCCAAAGGCTTATCCTCTGGCCGTCGTGGCCGCGCTGCCAGATGAAAAGTTTGCCCTACTCTACAAAGAGGTAATCAAACTTTTTGATAGTGAACTTAAGGTGGCGCTAGACACTAAGGCAGTTGTATTGAACAAACGATACCCGACAGCTCAGCAGATGTTTAGTTTGCTGAAAGGCCAGCTTGTGAATTCCCAGTTTTCCAATCAAACCTCTAAGCTCTATACCTACAGCGACCGTCGGTTCTTTCAAGTACTGGCCTTTGATTTTAAATTGGCTACAGCGCAGGAATTAAACCAATTAACGGTGACTTTTCCCAAAGAGTTAGGCGATATCTATATCACTTATTCCAAGCCTAAAAGTAGCAGTCTGCACCCCGGGGAACCCTGGCAGCCTAACTAGCGGTAGAGATAAAAGTTCAGACCAGATCCAACGCTTCGTCTTGAAAAGAAGAGAGCTACCCGTTTTGATAAAAGTGTCGAATCTTAAATCGAAACAAAAAGGTAACTCTCATGATTCATAGTAACAACCCAATCATTAAACACTGCCTCAAAAGCCGGCAAAGAAGTGGGCCTGTCCCGATTTCGCAATCGTTATTAGACTTCCATTCAGAG
>JAFMBU010000206.1 GCA_017858295.1 Porticoccaceae bacterium
TTTCATCAGTTTTATGCCTCAATTATTGTGCTTTTCTAATGTCGTTTGCAGGATCGAGCGAGCGCCCTGTGAGCGGCCATTACCCAGTGCTGAAACGCGATAATAGAAAACGCCGGTGCGTGTCGCCAAGGTGTCAGGATCATTATCCGAAGGTTCAAAGCCCGACTCTTCGATAACATATCTCGGCATCGCATAGAGACCGTCAAACAGACTGGTGCCACTGCCCGAACTACTGCCATAGACAAGGCCACTGCTTGACCAGTCAAAGCTCGATGAAGCGATCGCATCGGAGACCGAACCGGTCTGCCACACACCGCTAGTACCATCGGCACTGGACTCAATTAAATCCGGCTGAAATAAAAACCATTGCGAGGCATCAATCAGTGCGGATTCGGCGGCCTGAAAAGCCCGCGACTGCTCCCACTCATTAGATGCCATGCGCTCTTCCATGGCAGTCCCGCGCATGGATGAGATCCCCAGCATCGACAGGACCAACATATAGATCATCACCGAAATAAGCACCGCGCCCTTTTGTAGGGAAGTCCTACGGGGCCTTGTGGCGTTTTTTGAATATCGCTGTTTTAAAGTATTTTTTTTGCTCATTTAATTAATCCTGTTACGCAGGGCTGCGTAGCTCCAAAAGGCTTTGCGAAGGCGCATATCATCTCCAGGATTGGCTTCAGCGCCATCAAAGATAAATGATCTGGGGGCGCTAGCAGTGCCATTCACCGACTGCAGCAACAGACCGACACGAACGCCAATTACCGCCGCCCAATCGACTACTGCATCGGCGCTGACATAGACATCCGGCTGCTGGTCTCCGTCAGTGTCTTCCGCCAGTAATAACTGCATATCACCAATACCCGATGTCAGTGGCGTTGCGCTATTGCTGTTGAGTGAATATTGATAGAGGCCGGGTTCCCCAGCGGCATCCACAGCGACAAAGTAGGTGTGGGCATCAAAGGATAAAATCTGTGCATCAGCCTGATAGGCTTTGGAGAGGCGATTGGTTGTATTGGCGTTATTGGCATGGGCGATGGTTACCGGAGAACCATTGGAAACCGATGTGGCGCGAAATAAATCGGCGCTGGAACAATCAGAAATCAAGATTAGATCGTTGGCCATCAGGCCATCGGGGTTAGAGGTTATTTGAATATTGGCATTATCTGTTCCCATATTGCCGGTTAGGGAAATACCGCTGCCTCGTGTCGACTGCAGAGTAATCACATCAGTACCTGCAACTCGCGTTAGCGTGGTGGGATTAGTCCACCCAGCACCACCTTCATAAACGATTAGACCATCGGCGAAGCTGGCAAATGTGGGTGGAGAATTGGCGATAATATTCGGTGTTATATCCTCCATGCTGCGGCAGCCAGCATAGCCAGACATGCGGATATCATAGAGGAGTGCGTCGGTGGCATGACGACCGTTTTCCTGAACTCGAGCCATTTGCTCGTTCACCGTGAACATCTGTTTGCTGCCGCTGTAGACGTAAATCATTGCGGCGAGCAAGATAAACTGAATGACCATGGCGACTAACAATTCCACCATACTTAAACCCCGCTGGTGGGCCACTGAGGTTTTGGGATATGGATACTCCGGCGACATTATTGCAACCTCACAGCGAGACTGAACTGCTGGATATTGCTGCCAGCTAATCCGCGGCTGTCATCCCACTGCACCACTAAAGTACATATCTGAGTGGCCGAAACACAGGCTATAGAGCCCCCGCCGGAGGGCAATATGGCAGCCAAGTCTGCACGCCACTGGGTTAGATCTGCCACTTCAAGCCCTCCACTGGTGGGTGGCGATGCTGTTAGCGCCATATTGTAAGCACCGCTTAGGGCCGCCCCTGAGTTGGCACGCAATTGATCAACAATGGCGTTAGACACCACTGCCGCCTGGCTGCGCAAATAGGCGCTGTGGGTATTGGAGACGGCGCTAAGCTGCATTTTCATCACCCCAAACAATCCGATTACCGAAACCAAAATAGCAATCAGCACTTCAATCATACTGAGCCCGGACTGACGGTAGCGCCCTCGATTTAAACTCTTCATTCGCTGCAATCTCCATGACTGACCGATGCTCGGCCACCGGGCTCAAGGGCAATAATTCGCGAGTCGATAGCATCACAATCACCGGGCTCCAAGGTAAAGATAAAGGAGGCGTTGCTGGGAGAAAGCCCTCCACGAGAGGTGAAGGCCATATAGGTATCGGAGGGGGAATTAGTTGCAGCTATAGTCAGAGAGCCATCGCCATTCAGCGCTTCCCACTGCATTAATATATCTGCAGCATCATCAAAGTCTGAATCATTGTTGGTGTCGGCGACCAAATTCCAACCGTCGCTCCAGTCGCTGCCAGCAACAGACACCAAACGCACTTCAGCGCCGCGCTTAATGGCTTCACTGCGGGCCATATTAAAGCTATAGAGGAGATCGTTGGCTTGAGAGGTTACTCGGTTATTGTCGATAAAGGTCACATAGGAAGGCACGCCGACAGCGAGGAGAATCGCAGTGATCGATACGGTAACCAATATTTCTAACAGGGTAAAACCAATCTGCTGACTGAGCCTAAATTTTTCATCCATTTTTTTGTAACCTTACGTCCGATGTAATTGCAGTCGCGTTGCTCGGTCACGAGTTGCATGTCACGAATTAAGTCCCATCCAGGGACAAAAGTTGGCAGAATATTAACAACTGCTTAAAGGTGTAGGTGTGACCCCATTCACAACTACTCTCGATTTTAACATTTTTTTAAGGTAGGTACTCAATAACAGGGGGGCGACTAAAGAGGATTTCGTAACGAACGCAGTCGCGCTAGACGGCCTCAGGATGGAATAGCAAAAATGGAGGAATTGGTTGAGAGATCACACAGATTGCCCGCCGCAAATTGCTCTGCAGCGTTAAAAGAGCAGATTTAAAGCTCAGGTCGCCTTGGATAAAAGACGAAATTTTGCTTGCTCGAAGGAGATTTTTAATGACTAGGCTGATCATCAGTTAACGGACCCATATCGCCAGTAGGCTCATCCATCTCCGACACCGTCCCGGAACCCAACAGTACACCAATCCAGCGGGTCTCTTCCTGATTCTCCAGAGCAATCTTGATCATAATGGTTAGCGGAATCGACAGCAGCATACCAACTGGACCCAGCACCCAACCCCAGAGTACCAAAGAGACAAAGACCACCAGTGGCGAGAGATTTAATCCCTTGCCCATCCAGCGTGGTTCGACGGCATTGCCCATCACCAAATTAACCACGACAAACCCGGCGAGGGTTAGGCCCGCGGAGAACAGGCCAAGCTGAACAGTGGCCAAAAGTACCGCCGGCACTGCGGCGATAAACGAGCCCACGGTGGGCACAAAGTTAAGTAAAAAGGCCA
>JAFMBU010000016.1 GCA_017858295.1 Porticoccaceae bacterium
GCCACACCAGACTGGCCGGTGAGGTCGGCGAAATAGCCAGCGATCAGTTCAAATTCGCTGGGTTGATGGCGATGGTCAGACAGGTTAAGTCCTCTCTAAGCGTTTAAGATTCTAAGCGCGCTTATTGGCAGTCACTTCAATACTGCGCTTGGCGATGGCAACGCGATCAAGAATGCCGTTAATATATTTAAAGGCATCGGTGGGACCGAATGTTTTCGCCAGATTGACCCCTTCGTTAATCACAACCTTATAGGGCACATCGATGCGATAGAGCATCTCGTAAGTCGAGAGACGCAATATAGCCTGAGAAACCGGATCCAACTGATCCTGATTGCGATCCAAATAGAGCTCATAGGCCGCATCAATTTCAGTCAGTTTGGTGGGGACACCAAATAAAATTTCGTGAAACAACTCAGTATCCACCGTCGCCATGTTGTTATCCACATGAAATTCGGCTTCGATATCAATAAGATCGGTCTTGCCCATATCCCATGAGTACAGCGCCTGAACCAGCAGTCGACGAGCTTTTTGGCGCATTTTTGGTTTTGACATCTATTCGGCGCCTTGGATTTGCTTAAATACAGTCAATAATTCGAGGATAGTCAGGGCGGCTTCTTCGCCTTTGTTCTCATGATTGTCACCTGAGCGATCCAGAGACTGCTGCAGGTTATCCGTGGTCAAGAGACCAAAGGCAACTGGCAGGTTTTCGTTCAGTGACACTTCACCTATGCCTCTGGTGGTCTCAGAACAGACATAGTCAAAGTGTGGTGTATCACCGCGAATCACACAGCCTAGGGCAACGACAGCATCGTAGCGTCCGCTGCGCGCTGCGCGCTGACTGGCCAGTGGCAGCTCAAAGGCGCCGGGCACACGAAACACATCCAGTGCATCGCCGTCGATATGGTGACGACCAAAGGCACGCACAGCACCCTCAACCAGACCATCGGTGATCTCGGCATTCCAGCGCGCAGCTATAACCGCGATGCGCACCTTACCTGTATTAAAACTTCCCTCTTCGGGTCTATATTCACTCATGCTCTGTTCCTGTGCTTATTCGTAGTCGACATGCTCTACGACTTCGAGATCAAAGCCGGAGATACCGGTAAATTTAAACGGTGCACTCATTAGACGCATCTTTTGAATGCCGAGATCGCGCAGAATCTGCGATCCGGTACCGACTTGCTGATAGACCACTTCGCTGGCCTGCTGACCACGGGCCTGACCTGGATTGAGGATCTGTTCAATACTGCGATCAATATCCTCGGAGGATTCAGGGTAGTAGAGCAATACCACAACACCGCGACCTTCAGCGGCAACGCGCTCAAGAGCTTTGTGGAATGACCAGCTTTTAAAGGTGCTGGAATCTTCAATGGCGAGTAAATCACGGGCTGACCTATTGGTATGCACTCGCACCAAAACCGGCTCTTCGCCACTGACATCGCCCATTACCAACGCAAAGTGTTTTTCGCCATGCACATCATCATGGTAGGTTTTTAAGGTGAAATCACCGTAGCTAGTACTTACTTCTCGCTCACTTACGCAAGTGGTAGTCTTTTCAGTCACTAGGCGGTGGTGAATCAAATCGGCGATAGTACCTATTTTTAGATCATGTTTTTGGGCAAAGACTTCGAGGTCGTCGCGACGCGCCATGGTGCCATCGTCATTCATGATCTCAACGATCACAGCAGCGGGTTCAAAGCCGGCCATTTTGGCCATATCACAGCCAGCTTCAGTGTGACCTGCACGACTGAGTACGCCACCGGGCTGGGCCTTGAGGGGGAAAATATGCCCCGGCTGAACTATGTCTTCAGGGCGAGCACTGCTGGCAACAGCAGCCTGTACTGTGCGGGCGCGATCTGCAGCTGAAATACCAGTAGTCACACCTTCCGCAGCCTCAATCGACAGAGTAAACGGCGTGCCGTGGCTGGCATTGTTCTGGCTGGAGTTGACCATCATCGCCAAATCTAACTGCTTGCAGCGGTCTTGATGCAGGGTCAAGCAAATCAACCCGCGAGCGTGGGTGGCCATAAAGTTAATATCTTCGGCACGCACCATTGGTGCAGCCATGACCAGATCGCCTTCATTCTCACGATCTTCATCGTCCATCAGGATAACCATCTTGCCCTGACGGATATCTTCAATCAGCTCTTCTATTGTGTTGAGTACCATTATTATTTTCTTCCAATCCAGACTGTTGATTACTACTAGCGTTTAAGCATTAGTTTTTAGTTAGAGCTGTCTGCGGCCTTGTCACCCAGCAATAGGCGCTCAAGGTAACGGGCAACTAGATCAACCTCAAGGTTTACTTTAGTGCCGACCTGGTAATCACCCATAATCGTGTGGACCATGGTGTGTGGCACTATATTTAATTCGAATTCTGCACCGTCCACATGATTGACCGTCAGGCTTGTGCCATCCACAGTGATTGAGCCTTTGTGGGCAACGTATTTCGCCAACTCGCGAGGAGCGCGAATACGAAAACGCCATGACCGCGCATCTTCGTGCAGGGATACCACCTCACCCATACCATCCACATGCCCAGAGACAATATGACCGCCAAAGCGGTCTGTAGCCTGCATGGCTTTTTCCAGATTGATACGGCTGCCGAGCTTTAGGTTACCGGTGGTGGTCAGGGTCAAAGTCTCAACGGAAACATCGGCCACAAAGCCATTTTCAGTTAACTCTACGGCGGTCAGACAAGTACCGTTGCAGGCAATACTGTCGCCAAGCTGAACATCCGCCATGCTTAAATTGCCGGCATTGATGTGAAGTCGGGCGTCGCCACCGCGGGGTTCGAGATTAGTGAGCTCGCCGAGGGCGCTGATAATTCCTGTAAACATATTCATAACCTGTGTTGATTAATTCTGTGTTAACCAGCTCTGTGCTGGTATTTGGCGACGGTCGATTTTGAGATCCCTCGTCGCTTTGCTCAAAATACCCTGTCATCCCGAGCGCAGTCGAAGGATCTCATCGCTGTGCCATCCTGCCCCTGCAACCCTGCGGGAGATCCTTCGGTTCGCTGCGCTCTCTCAGGATGACAGCTGTGGAGTCATCCCGAGCGCAGTCGAGGGATCTCATCGCTGTGCCACCCTGCCCCCTGCAATCCTGCGGGAGATCCTTCGGCTCGCTGCGCTCTCTCAGGATGACAGCTGTGGAGTCATCCCGAGCGCAGTCGAGGGATCTCATCGCTGTGCCACCCTGCCCCCTGCAACCCTGCGGGAGATCCTTCGGTTCGCTGCGCTCTCTCAGGATGATTTTAGGGGCATGCAATGACCCTAAAATCAATAATCCTTATCCGGCCTCAGGGTAATACGGATGTCCTCACCAATCTGGCGCATATCTTTTACTGCCAGGGCCAAATGAGCATCAATCGTCTGAATCGGTAACTCAAACATCGGCCGCGCGTCGCTGCCAAATAACTTGGGCGCCCAGTAGCAGACCAACTCGTCGAGAAGCCCCTCCGCAACAAAACCACCGGCTAATCCAGCGCCAGCTTCAACCATCACACTGTTGCACTCACGACGAGCCAATTCGAGTAATAATTCGTGGAGATCCACATGGCCATCACGAGCCGGTAAAAACACTACTGTGGCTCCCGCAGCTTCCAGGGCTACCGCCTTTTCACGCTGCTCCGAGCCATCAATAGTCGCAATTAACGTGTCACCGGGCTGGGCAAACATGCGCGCCTCAGGACTCATCTGTAATTTACTGTCTACCACTACCCGCAGAGGTTGGCGCAAGCTGTCTTCAACACCCACATCTTCATTGTTAATGCGCACAGTTAGAGAGGGATCATCCATCAGCTGAGTGCCAATACCGGTGATAATCGCGCAGTTGGCGGCGCGTAAACGCTGCACATCTTTGCGCGATGCCGGTGTAGTGATCCACTGGCTCTGACCACTGGCCATGGCGGTGCGACCGTCAAGGCTGGCGGCAATCTTGACCACGACCCAGGGCAGACCCTGCTCATGGCGCTTAATAAAACCTTTATTTAACTCTCGCGCTTGGTCTTCATAGAGACCACAGGCGACTTCGATACCTGCATCCTGGAGCAGCTTAATACCCTCACCGGCCACCTCGGGATTGGGATCTTCGCAGGCTATAACGGCACGGCTGATACCGGCGTCGATCAGCGCCTGAACACAGGGCCCAGTTTTGCCGGTATGACTGCAGGGCTCCAGCGTGACATAAGCCGTGGCACCTTTTGTATTTGATCCTGCGTTTGTTGCAGTATTTAACGCTTCAACTTCAGCATGATTACCGCCGACGGGGCGGGTATAGCCCTCACCGATAATCGCGCCATCTTCAACCAGCACACAGCCAACACTGGGATTGGGCGCCGTGGTAAAGCGACCCAGAGCGGCAAGTTCCAGCGCTCGGGACATATATTCGCGATCTGCCACAGAGTAGGCCATCAGTCTTCGGCCTCATTGGGCTTTAGTGCGCTGAGGCGGTTGAGTTCATCTTGAAATTCACTGAGGTCCTGAAAACTGCGATAGACCGAGGCGAAGCGCACATAGGCAACTTCGTCGAGCTCGCGCAATTTACTCATCACCGCTTCACCAACCATTCGCGAGGGCACTTCCCGCTCACCGGTAACCTGCAAAAAATGACGAATTTGAGTTAGGGCGACTTCAATTTGTTCTATGGATACCGGACGTTTTTCCAAGGCGCGCTGCAAGCCGGAGCGCAGCTTGTTCTCGTCGAAAGGTTCGCGAGTACCATCGGTTTTTATCACCCGAGGCATAACCAGTTCGGCCATCTCGTAGGTGGTAAAACGCTCACTGCAACTGAGGCATTCGCGACGTCGACGCACCTGACCGCCGTCAGCGACTAAACGTGAATCTACAACTTTGGTGTCATCAGCTTTGCAAAAGGGACAATACATGGCGTTAGATCAAAAAAAAGGGGCGCCATTCTACCACAAGATAATGCTCTGAAAGCTATTGTGGATTATCCATAGCCGCTATTCCCACATCCTTGCCAGAGTGGATATAAGTGACACCCCTATCGCTGACTACGCAGCGGTGGCGAGGGCCCGCAAGTGAGCCATTTTGGGTCTCATAACCTGCGTCTCCCGGGTAGAGCAACAGGCCAACCTCGCCGTCGCGAGCAAATCGCGGAGTAACCCAGTAGGGCTCAAAATGGTGCAGGCTTTCCAATGCCTGTTCAGCATTGGCAAACTGATCCACTAACTTAATGCTCATGTAAGTCGGCGGCATCATATCCAGCTCACCTGCATCATGCATTGCCAGCGCCTGAGTGGGGTTCAGCCACTGAAAATCGTGAATCTCGCCATCGTCAATCACCACCGTTGAATCAGCCTCTGCCACCACTGCGGCAAAGAACCATGTGGCAAAGCGACGTTTTAATTTCTCCGGAGTGGTCCAGTGCGAGAAGTGCACCAGCTGTTCGGCATCTAGCGCAAGACCGCACTCTTCCGCAGATTCCCTGACCGCAGCAGCTCGCGCCGTCAGTGTTTCATCCTGGGTACCAGCACCTACGCAATCAGCCGGATCTACTGCACCGCCGGGAAACACCCAGGCACCGCCGGCAAAGGCGAGTTTGGCATTGCGCCGCAGAAGTAATATTTCGATGCCAGTTTGAGCTTGGCGCAAAATCATAACGGTTGCGGCATTACGTAATGTATCTGCTGGTGTGTCACTCAAGATGACGCCTCTATTTTTTTTAATTATTAGTATCCATAGTTAAAAACAAAAAAGCCCTGCAGTAAACAGGGCTTTCTCGATTCGCTTAGTCAAACTACTGCCTAGAGGTTAAAGATTAACCGTAGACAGGGAAGCGACGACAGATTTCTAATACCTTGGCTTTAACCTCGGCGATAACCTGGTCAGAGGTGCCATTCTCCAGACTATCAAGAATATCGCACATCCACTCAGTCAACTGCACAGTCTCGTCAATACCGAAACCGCGAGTTGTAATGGCTGGTGTACCCACTCGCAAACCTGAAGTCACAAAGGGCGAGCGCGGATCATTGGGTACCGCATTCTTATTCACCGTGATAAAGGCTTCACCCATGGCGCGGTCGGCGTCTGTACCCGTGTACTCTTTACCGATCAGGCTCACCAGCATCAGGTGATTTTCAGTGCCATTGGAAACTATATTGAAACCGCGCTTCATAAAGCTCGCCGCCATGGCCTTCGCATTGGCCACAACCTGCTTCTGGTATTCAACAAACTCTGGGCTGGCTGCTTCTTTAAAGGCAATTGCCTTGGCTGCAATCACATGACACAGAGGTCCGCCCTGTCCACCAGGGAAAACTGCAGAGTTACACTTCTTCGCCACGGCTTCGTCGTTGGTGATGATGATACCGCCGCGAGGGCCACGCAATGTTTTGTGGGTTGTTGACGTTACCACGTGAGCATGTGGCACTGGATTGGGGTAGACACCAGCGGCAATCAAGCCAGAGACGTGAGCCATATCAACCATCAGATAGGCACCGACTTTATCGGCGATTTCACGAAAACGGGCCCAATCCATAATGCCAGAATAAGCAGAGAAACCGGCAATAATCATCGCTGGCTTGTGCTCAATGGCCAAGGCTTCAACCTGTTCGTAATCAATTAGACCGGTCTCGGCGTCGAGACCATACTGAATGGGATTGTAGAGCTTGCCGGAAAAGTTTGGCTTGGCACCGTGGGTTAGGTGACCACCGTCGGCCAGACTCATACCCAAAATTGTGTCGCCACCTTTTATCAGCGCGAGGAATACGGCACTGTTAGCTTGGGAGCCAGAGTGAGGCTGCACATTGGCATAGGCCGCGCCATAGAGGCTCTTCAGACGATCAATCGCCAACTGCTCAGTGATATCAACATACTCACAGCCACCGTAGTAGCGCTTGCCAGGATAACCCTCGGCGTATTTGTTGGTCATCTGACCACCCTGAGCTGCCATAACCGCCGGGCTGGTGTAGTTCTCAGAGGCAATCAGTTCAATGTGCTGTTCTTGACGCTGATCTTCCTGCTGCATGGCGTGCCATACCTCGGCATCAAAATTTTCGATAGTCTGGTTCTTATCAAACATGGTTAGGACATTCCCGTAGCTGGTGGCTTTTAAATGTAGCGAGTCTAAAATTTAGTAAGTCTAAAAAGGTAGCAAAGTAAAAAAGGTGGGAAGTTTAACCGAAAGCCGAAGCGGCTAACAGTCAAAAGTCTCACTGGAAATTATTTTTCAAGCAACGCAATCGCCTCGACATGGGCGGTGTGAGGGAACATGTCCATCACTCCAGCCGCCGTCATTTTATAACCGGCATCGGCGAGTACTTTTAGATCGCGAACCATGGTCGAGGGGTGACAGGAGATATAGATAACCTGCCTGGCCTTGGTTTTTACAATCCACGGCATCACGCCAGCAGCGCCGCTTCGCGGAGGATCCAATAATATTAGATCGACCTTGCCTTTAATTTTGCGCATACCAGTCCAATTGCTCAGATCGGAAACCACAAATTCAGTATTTGTAATATTGTTGCGCTGGGCATTTTCTTCGGCTTTCTCGACCAACTCGGTGAGCCCCTCAATACCAATCACGCGATCAAACTGCGCCGCCAAGGGCAGAGAGAAATTACCCGAACCACAGAACAGATCAACCGCAACAGAGGATCTGTCAGAAGACGTCTTACGCACCAGATCCAATACCTGATCAATCATCTGGCGATTAATCTCGCCATTGACCTGAACAAATTGGCCCGGCTCTACTTGCAGCTGAATGCTATCGGTTAGGGCAACGTTTAAAGCTTTATCACCCCCATCAATGCGCTTGTAGGCGCTCTGCTTTTCAGTTTTCCACCACAGCTGGGCATCGCTAAATGTCAGCTCCGCCAACATAGCTTCACGTTCACTGGCAGAAGGCACACGACTGGCTTCAATGGCGATAGCCACGGCATTATCGGCACTGAGCAATTCAACCTCAGACAAACGAATACCGGTAGGGAAATTAACCATCCAGCCGGGCAACGCAGCGACGATCGCAGGAAGCGGCTGCACCAGTACATGACACTCAGTGATCGGCTCGATTCGGCGGCTACCTGCATTGCGGAAGCCAACCATAATCTGACCGTCTTTGGCCCGCTGCACAGCCAGGCGCGCACGGCGGCGATAGCCCCACTGCGGCGCACTCAATGCCGGCAAAATAATTTCTGGCAATAGGTTAGCGCGCTCGAGACTGTCGAGGAGCTGCTGTTGTTTGAAAGCGATCTGTGCGCCATGCTCAAGATGCTGCAATGTGCAGCCGCCACAGCGGGGAAAATGTTTGCACAGGGGATCGACGCGACTTGGAGAGGCCGAGACAACATTTATTACATGAGCTTCGTCATAATTGCGCTTCTGATTATGACGACGAAATTCAACCGTCTCACCGGGCAGCGCACCATCGATAAAGCAGGCCTTACCGTCGGGGCGACCGACGCCACGGCCGTCGTGAATCAAATCAACAATTTCGCAGATCAAGGGAGCTTCGTTGGCCATAGTGGCATCTTGTGTGGTCAAATTTAAGGGCGCTATAGTAGCAGATTGAGGTAATCGCTTTTGATTGTTTTACATAGTGGATTATTGCGCTGATAATCACCCTCTACCTGATCTGTCTTCACGGAGGAAATCTTATGATTACGCGCAACACAGAGCAACAATGGGGCTGGCCGAGCAAGCTGTTGCACTGGCTGACGGCGCTGCTGATTTTGATTCAAATTCCCCTGGGTATTTATGCCGATGACTTAGCCAACTCGCCGCTCAAACTTGAACTATTTGGCTGGCATAAATCCTTTGGCATCCTCATATTAATGCTGGCCATTATGCGACTGCTGTGGCGTATGGCAGGCTCTATTCCGACCCTGCCGGACGCCAACCTTGCACAGCGACGACTGGCCAATCTCGGCCACAGCCTGCTCTATGGACTTATGTTGCTGCTGCCCCTCAGTGGCTGGCTAATGTCCTCAGCGGCCAATCGACCGATCAATTGGTTCTGGCTGATAGAGCTTCCGGCGCTAACCGGGCCCAACAAAGCGCTGAAAGAAATTGCCGAAGAGATTCACGAGGTATCAGTCGTTCTGCTGCTGGTTGTACTTGCAGTACATATAGGTGCGGCTCTCTGGCATCACTTTAAACTTCGCGATAGCGTGCTAAAACGCATGTGGTTTTAAACTGATGAAATATTTTCCCAAAGCGGTTCTGCTGTGCCTCGCTCTAGTTTGTCTTCCCAATGCTGCCGAACAATGGCAGTCAGCGCTTACCAACAGCCAACTTCTGTATCAAGTGACCTTTCAAGGTCTGCCAATAGAGGGCCAGTTTAAGCAGTTTTCCGTGAGCTACAGCCCAGGTGAAAAACTGCTGGTCACAGTGGCTATTGCCAGTGCCGATATGAGCGACGATGAGCTCAACAGTGAAATTGCCGGTGTCGATTGGTTTGATGCTGGGCGCTTTGCCGAAGCGACTTTTAGGAGTAAAACATTGGTCGCTGACAGTAACTCGAGCCAACATTTTATTGCTCAGGGAAGCTTAAAATTAAAAGGCGTTTCCGAACCAGTGAATGTGCCATTTCTCTGGCAGCAAGATGCTAAAAATCCAGATAGGGCGATTATGAGCGGCCAGCTGATCCTTAAGCGCAACGACTTTTCTATCGGCATTGGTGATTGGTCCAGTGGTGAACAGATCGGCATTGATGTGAGTGTTAGCTTCGTTGTTGAAATGCTCAGGCAGGTTGAGGAGCTAAATAATTAAAAAGCTTATCGCCATAGCTTTACTCACCTCCATGTTACTGAGCGCCTGCTCGACACCCAGGGAAGATCTCAACACACAACAGCGACCCGCTGACTTCCCAGCCACTTTCTATGCAAACCCGGATCCACAGAGCAACCTCTACCAACTGGACAGCGCCAGCTCAATAGTTCGCATCAAAGTCCTGCGCGGTGGTGCTATGGCCAAGTTCGGTCACGATCATATAGTGGCCAGCCGAGACCTTCAGGGCTATCTATTGCTGGGTGATGACGGCAGCTGCCGAGGGGATTTCTATGCGGCTCTAAGCCAACTAATTGTCGATGATCCAGCTTTACGAGACCAGGCCAACCTAATTACCACCCCCACAGAAAAAGATATCACCGCCACCAAAACCAATATGCTGATCAGCTTGCAAGCTGCGGAATTTCCCTTTGTGCAACTTCAGAGTCTGGATTGCGCTGGCGCTACGGATGGACAGCCTGTTCCAGTTCGTATCGGCTTACATGGGGCCACTCAAGAACAACAGCTAACTATGACAGTGACTCAATCAGATACCGACGCAATAATGATCAGTGGTAGCTTCGGGATTTTGCAAACCGACTTCGGCATAGAACCGTTCTCGGTATTTAATGGGTTGCTCAAGGTGCAAGACAGGTTGGAAATTAGCTATCAGCTAGTCGCTCGCAGACAGTAACTCAGCCCTGTGAATCCGACACAGGGCAAAAACCCTGAGCAGGTACATCCAGCGCATTATTGAATTTACTCGAGAGATTCTGAAAGGCAATCAATCCAGTCAGCTCGACTATTCCCTCATCATCATAAAATCCACGCAACCTTGTCATCAACTCAGCACTAACCACACCATGGGTATAGGTCACTGCCTCGGTGTACTCGAGCACAACGCGCTCCTCTTCGCTAAACAGATCCTGATTGTGCCAATCGCTGAGGGCCAGCATCTTATCCATGGAACCGCTGCGCTGAGCCAGAGTGGCTGAATTGATATCGACACAGAAATGACAGTCATTAACCTGAGACACCCGCACTGTCACAAGCGAGCGCAGCACCGGACTGAGGGGCGACCCTTTGCGATCCAACACTCCATACATTATCGCCACACTGGCAAACAGCTTTGGTGATCGCCCCCAGAGGCGACCCGGGTCGAGCACAGCGCCATATTTGCGTTTCTGATTCCAGAAAAACGGACGAATATACCAAGGGTATTGATTGAGGGGTTTTACTTGGACATGCATTATTTCACCTGCTGTTACTCACTGACCAGACACCAGTGTAGCAACTAACCCATGCTTACCAGGGAATCGCTTTATTATCCCAATCCAAATAGGAGAGTTCCCCATCGATCTCGGCGTGCGCCATAATCCCGCACAATCGCTCCGCGACAAACTGCGGCGTAAACAACTTATCCGATGGCACTGAAGCTTGAAAAGGCTTCGATAGCGCCGTGTCCGTAGTACCCGGATGAAAGGAAATAATCTTTACGTTTTTCACTCGCCGACCATATTCGATAGACAGAGTGCGCAACATCATATTGAGTGCTGCTTTGGAACTGCGGTAGGCATACCAACCGCCGAGCTGATTATCGCCAATACTGCCGACTCTGGCACTCAGGGCGGCAACAACGCAGCGCTGCTTACTCTTTAAGAGACGATGCAGTAACTTTAACCAGAGTACAGGGACCACCGTGTTGGCCTGAAAGACAGCTTGCAGAGACTCGGCATTAATATCTTCCAAGCGCTTCTCTGGCCACAAAGTATCACTGTGCAAGATGCCATGGCAGATCACCACTCTAGTAATGCGACCAGCAAAGGGTTGCAGCTGTTCAACCACAGCGGCCATAGCGGGTTCCCTGTATTCGGTTTCAATCCACATTGGTGCGGCAGGGCCACTAGCAAAATGTTCTGGGGCGGCATTTCGACTTACAGCAATCACAGTGTCTATGCCAGCATCTGCCATTAACTCACTGATAATCGCCTGAGCAAGTCCGCCACTGGCTCCCAGCACCAATGCCGCAGTGCCTTGATTACCCTCATTTACACCAGTCATACCTCACCCCGCTTAATCTCGCAGACTTCACAGCGTTCGCTGCCGGTCAAAAGTTTTGAAATCCGCGAGCGGTGCTTGGCAAAAAACAGATAGACCTGATGAGACACCTGCTTGACCACAGGCCAGCGCAGTATGGCAACCCAATGACGCTTGCCTACTAGGGCCCAGGCTTCGTAGGTCACGTCCAAGGCGTAGATCATTTCGCCATTGGCCAGCTGGCCGTGAAGAATTTGATCCGCACGCACGGGATCTATGTAAGGAAAATCTGCGGCAAAACCCTCAGCATGAATATCTTGCAGGGCAATTTTTTGTTCGGTATCACGGCGACTCAGGTGGCGCATCTCGTTGACACAGAGTGGGCAGCCGCCGTCGTAGAAAATCGTGAGTTCAGGTTTTAAAACTGCGGTCATATTGATATCTCTCCAAGCATCAGTGCAGCGACTAGCCCATGCAACAACACTACTAAAATTGTGATTCGTAGGCGCATCGACCAATAGCTGCTGCTAAAAAGCGCCGCCGCTCCGGTCAATCGCTCGACCCAGAGCAAGCTTAAGAAGCCTGCCAGCAGTAAGCAGATGGCAAACACTGTCATAATGGGTGCGACATAGATTAACAGTAAACAGGCCCAGGCACTGAGGGCGATAAAATTGCTAAACAGAATAGTCACTGTTGCTAGCCTATTTGGCTCGTCCAGGCGGCTGCGCTGCCTCTCCCTCTCCCTCTCCCAGAGCGCACCACTTAAAAAGCTCAGGATTACCGCGCTATAAGCAATAAATATATAGGGCGCATAGAGGCCCAAAACCGAGGCGCTGTGTAATCCTGGACCATTAAAATGTGCATCAGCCATAATTCCCGCGAGCAGAATAAACGGCAGCGAGCCGAGATCTCCCAGCAGAGCGGTGAGGTTATATTTTGCAGCTGAGGCCACTGGATCAGTCATAAAAGTTCGCTTTTACTTTTGAGTGAAGAGGTTTATTTGCTTGGTCATTGGTACGTGGGGCACGGCTATTTAGATGATTCTGAGAGCCGCTGTTATAAGTCTAAAGTTGCCCATCAAGCGTATTTAAAAGCCTGTAACGGTCAATTTAAAATCCACAACAACGAGACAGGTCGGTATGCAAAAAGTTGGTATTTTCTGGTTTAACCATGATCTTCGCATGGATGACAATGCCGCCCTGCTGCGCGCCGCCTCCGAGGTGGACAAGCTTATCTGCCTCTACTGCGTGGATACCTTCAGCGCTGGGCCCGGCTGGCAGCAACCGGCCAAGCTTGGGGCGCGCCGGCAAGACTTTTTATTGGAGTCACTGCAAGATCTGGAAACCCAGCTCGGTCACTATGGCCAGAAACTGGTGGTGCGCATGGAGCCGCCACTGCAAGCCATTGCCCAGCTGATTACGGTGCACAATGTCTCGCACCTTTTCAGTTCCAAGCATGTGGGTAGCTATGAAAACCGAATCTGGAATACGCTGCGCAAGCGCTACTCTATGATAGAGTTTGCGCAGAGCCACACCCATACATTGTTTAACCCTTCTCAGCTGCCCTTTACCGTTGAGCAGTTGCCGGGAAGTTTTTCTAAGTTTCGCCGCCTCATTGAAAAAATGGATCTAGATGCGGTTATTTCCGCCCCCCTAGACGCACCGATTACATTACCACCACCGGCGCTAGTAGCAGATTTAGCTTGGCAACCCTTGTGGCAGCAGCACTTTTCACCTAGCGCCAATGAAGATATGCCTGCAGCAATGTTTAAGGGCGGTGCCAGTGCCGGCGAGAAACATCTCACAGGTTACTTCGCAAAGAATCTTGCCAGCAGCTACAAACAGACCCGCAATGGTCTCGACGGTATGGATTACTCGACAAAATTTTCTCCCTGGCTAGCCAATGGCACACTCTCCCCGCGACGCATAGTCCAACAACTGCAAGAATACGAAGCCCGCGCAGGAGCCAATGATTCAACTTACTGGATCTTCTTTGAGCTTCTCTGGCGCGAGTATTTCCAATGGTACGGCCACAGACACCAGCAACGGCTCTATGCTTTTTCTGGAATTAACGACTCAGCGCCGACCACCAGCTTTTATCCCGAGCGCTTCAAAAAGTGGTGCGCCGGTAACACTCCTTACGCCATCATTAATGCCTGCATGAAACAGCTAAATGTCACAGGCTACCTCTCCAACCGCGGTCGCCAGTTAGTAGCCAGCTGCTTTGTTCACGAGCTGGGTTTGGACTGGCGGCACGGTGCGGCTTATATGGAACAGCAACTGGTAGATTTTGATGTGGCCTCTAACTGGGGCAACTGGCAGTACCTCGCCGGCGTAGGAGCAGACCCGCGTGGACATCGCCGTTTTGACTTGCAAAAACAGGCACAAATTTATGACCCCAAAAATCAGTTTATACAGCGCTGGGCCGGCGATCAGACGCTACAGCCTCTAGATTCTGTGGATGCAGCGGACTGGCCGATCTAAGCCCATGTTAAGCTGCACAGAGGGATTTATTAACCATTAGCCTGCATCATTAAAAAGCACCCATAGCCATGAAAAAATATCACAGCCTGCGACTTATTCTCGGCGACCAACTCAATGCCAGCCACTCTTGGTATAGAGAGCAGGACGACGGCGTGCTCTACCTGATCGCCGAGCTGCATCAGGAAGCGTCCTATGTGCGCCATCATGTGCAAAAAGTCTGTGCTTTTTTTGCCGCCATTGAGAGTTTTGCCACTGCACTAACCGCCGCGGGGCACCAGGTAAAATATCTAACCCTGGATGACACAGCAGACTTCCCTGACCTCAATGGTTTGATTGCAGCACTGTGCAAAGAGCACGGCATTGCGCAGTTTGAATATCAGCAGCCCGATGAATATCGCCTCGCGGAACAGTTAAAGATCTTAGACCTGGGCATTCCCATAACCTGCTGGGAAAGTCAGCACTTTTTACTCACCCATGACGAGCTGGCCAGTTATATCAAGGTCGGCAAACACAATCGCATGGAGTCCTTTTATCGCAAACTGCGCAAGCGCTTTGATATTTTAATGGATGGTGCGGAGCCCCTTGGCGAGCGCTGGAATTTCGATGGCGAAAACCGCAATAAATTAAAACCGGCAGATATACAGATGGTTCCCCAGCCGCTGCTGTTCGCCAATCCCGTGAGCAGGTATTTAGAACGCATTCAACGGCACGGTATAGACACTCTGGGAAGCGCCACAGAAGAGCTGTTATGGCCGGTCAATCGCCAACAGTCAGTGCAGCTATTGGATTTTTTCTGTCAGTACTGCCTGCCAAATTTTGGCCGCTTTCAAGATGCCATGACCGAGCATGGAGAATCCCGCTGGAGTCTCTACCACTCGCGTATCTCCTTTGCTCTAAACAGTAAAATCCTTCACCCCATGCAGGTGATTGATGCAGCACTGGCGCGCTTTAACGAACCCGACAGCGGCGTCGATCTGGCCCAGGTGGAAGGCTTTATACGCCAGATACTCGGCTGGCGTGAATATGTCCGCGCCGTCTATTGGGTCAATATGCCTGACTATGGCGAGCGCAATAGCTTCGATGCCGATCGTGATCTGCCGGGCTATTTTTGGAATGGTGAGACCAAGATGGCCTGTATGAAACAGGCGATTGATCAGTCATTGGATTATGCCTACGCCCATCATATACAGCGTCTAATGGTCACGGGCAATTTTGCCATGCTGGCGGGAATAGATCCGGATCAGGTGGACCAGTGGTATCTGGGAATTTATATAGATGCAATTGAATGGGTTGAAATGCCTAACACTAGAGGCATGAGTCAGTTTGCCGATGGCGGTTTGATTGCCACCAAACCCTATGCCGCCAGTGGCAGCTATATCAATAAGATGAGCGATTACTGCAAAGGCTGCCATTACAGTGTCAAAGAGCGATTTACTGAAGATGCCTGTCCCTTTAACAGTCTCTATTGGCACTTTATGCAGCGCCACAGTGAGCGCTTTTCACGAAACCCGCGCACTGCTATGGCTTACCGCACCTGGGACAAAATGGACACTGAGGTCAAGCAGGCCCTTTTAGCAAGAGCCGACTATTGCCTAGAAAATATAAATGACCTTTAACGAATCGCCTCTCGCGGAGACACGGTAATCACAATGTAGCTTCCACGCGTGCCGGCACCATCAATCTGTACCGTGGCGACACGAGAGGCCTTCTCAAAGCTTAGCACTGACACCTTTGACTGCACCGTGGTAATACTGATCCAATCGTACTGCGGCATACTTGACTGGTAGTACTCGAACGCCGCATTACTATCCAGTGAGGAGCGCAGTACTGCTCGCCCTAACCAGTAATCTCCAGAATTAATCAGCAACGACTTTTCCACATCAATTGCATCATTTGCAGCAATCGGAATATCAGCAAATGAGTTGGCAACCACCGCCTCACCAACGCCCCCTTCCTCACCGTCAGATTGCATATTGCTAACCGGCGCGCTACACCCCGCCAGAATACATAAACCCACAACCGAAGCTAAATAGAAAAATCTTGTCATTTTTATTGGACCCTTGTTAATTATGCGCTGTTGATTGTCTGCATCCTTAGTAAACGGCGCCACAGACCGATTAACGTCTGAACAGCCAGGACACTTTACTACTGCCGAGAGATATCTACCAGACTATCTATAATGGTTTGGTAGTTTTCAAAAAATTCTTTCGACGTGCCATCGTCGTAGGTCACTGGGGTTTTTATCGCGCTGTTCAGTTCAATTATACCCAAGTAGTCAAGCACCTCTGCAGCCTTGCGCCGAAAGTTCACAGAACCTAGCCAGTTAATGTAACTCAGCACGCCCCAGTCTTGAACCGATCCGCCGGTGGGGTGATATTTAGTAATCCGGGTAAAGACAATATCGTTTTCTCTGTCGACAAAAATATACTGACCAAATTTCCCGCTAGCATTAAAAATCACTGCTTCCTCGTCGTGCCGCGAAATCCACCAGTGCAGCGAGTAGCCGCGATCCTGCTCTATGGTTGAGCTCTCAAGGCCGGTCCAGACCTTAGAAAAGGTCTCATTCACATAGTCCTGAGAAATAATTTGCTCGCCATTCCAATTGCCACTGCGGGCAAACAGCAAGCCAAAGCGAGAGTACTGACGCGCCGTGGTATCCACACAACAATAGGTCAATGGATTGCCGGCACTGTCCCGCCAAAGCGTCGCATCCGTGAGACCAATCTTGTCGAAGACGCGCTCCTTTAGCAGCACATCGGCTTTTTGCCCTGTAGCGCTCTCGAGAATATCCGCCAACAGCATCGAGTTCACATTATTGTATTCAAATTTTTCTTGAGCTGGCTTTTCAACCCCCACCGCCCGGGCATAAGCCAGATGATCGCTGGAGAAAAACATTTTTTCATGCTCGTGATCGGGCATCTCCAGGCCACTGGTCATATCCAATAAGTCACGAATACTAATCTCAGCGCGCTGGTCGCCAAAATAGTCCAGATATAGGGCCACCTTATCGTCAAGACTGGCGATTTCGCCGCGATCAATTGATATGCCTATAAGTGAGGCATAAAAACTTTTTGCCATTGACCAGGATGTGCCATAGGAGCTTTGGTCGAAACCCTCGGCATAACGCTCTCCAACTAGAAAGCCATCTTTGATCAATACTGCGGCCTGGGTCGCAGAATCGGCAAAGGATAAATCGAATAACCGATTAATTCTTTCCCCTGCAATACCAAGCTCTTGCGGGCTTTTTGTCTGCCATTGTTGCTGTGGGTACTCAAGGGCCGAGTTGGTGGACGCTTTACTGGCAATGTCAGAATGATGCTCAGCGAGACCCATAACCGGGAAACATAGAACAATAAAAGTACGCGCAAAGAAGCTCAATCGAAGCATGATGGTTCCTTTTTTTTCCCAGAGTATAAGCCCATAGTTAGGTTTTGGCCTCACAAATCCCTGCACAGCTATTATTTGCACTTTTTTTAAAATAGCGATACATTCATCGTCGCAGTTTATTCTCGTTATACAAAAAAAGGAAAATCTGCACATGGGGCACGTGAGGTCTCCGGATAATAAGAAGCACTCTAGTGCCCATAATAAAAATAATATCTAACTGTAGGGGTTACACATGACAAACAACTTAACCGCCAGCGATCCCGTTGGCATTTCCTTTTGGCTGATTTCTATGGCTCTGGTTGCTGCCACAGCATTCTTCTTTATTGAGCGCGATCGTGTCGCGGGCAAGTGGAAGACTTCTCTGACAGTATCTGGTTT
>JAFMBU010000207.1 GCA_017858295.1 Porticoccaceae bacterium
AATTCCACCGAGGCCTGAGTGGTCACGCCAGCTATGGACTTTGAGCCCAGAGTATTGGCTTCCCGATTGAGTTCTTGCATCAAAAAATCCAGACGTCGACCTATGGACTCTTTGCCAGTTAATACCCGACGGATTTCGCTGATATGGGCTTCCAAACGATCCAGCTCTTCGTCTACATCGGTGCGATTGGCAATAATTACCATCTCTTGCTCAAGGCGATCAGCGTCAAACTGTTCCTTGAGGTCGCTGAGCTTTTGTTCGAGGCGCTTGCGCTGATCACTGAGGATCGAGGGCAGATGGTCGCGCACAATAACCAACTGCTGTTCAATGCCTGCCAGCCGCTGCTCGATCATCTCCGCGAGCTTGTCCCCCTCGCGCTTGCGCCCTTCGAGAAGTTGCTCGACGGTAGCTTTATAGGTTTCGGTGGCAGCCTGGTGAAGGGCTTCAGCATCCACCGTCTGCTCCTGAAGAATGCCGGGCCAACGCATAATTTCTAATGGCGAAATAGGCGCTGGAGACTGCATTTCAGCACCGATGGTCTCCGCCATGGCAATCATGCGCTTGGCTAATTCGAGATCCGCTTCGAGGCTGGCATCGGCATTATTGAAGGCCAGTTGCAATGAACAGTCGACTTTGCCGCGGCTGAGCTTTTTGCGAGCGATCTCCCGCAGAGGCATTTCAATTGGGCGCAGGCTGTCGGGAAGGCGAAAGCCGGTTTCGAGAAAGCGGTGATTAACTGAGCGCAGTTCACAGGTTACTGAACCCCAGCTGAACTCTGTGCTGCAGCGGGCAAATGCGGTCATACTCCGAGCCATGGTATCTCCAGTAGAAAAATTTACGGTGGGCCATGGTAACAAAGGCGGTCAACAGGTTGGTAGATTTGCTACACTTCGCGCCACTTTTATTTCATCAGCATCCGAACCAGGGAAAAATTATGACTCGACCCAGTGGCCGACGCCCAGAGCAACTTCGACAAGTAAAAATTACACGCGATTTCACCTGTCATGCAGAGGGCTCTGTGCTGATTGAATTTGGCAAAACCAAAGTTATCTGTACTGCCAGCGTAACGCCCGGCGTACCACGATTTTTGCGCGGTAAAGGCGAAGGTTGGGTAACCGCTGAATACGGTATGTTGCCTCGTTCCACTGGCTCGAGAATGGATCGCGAAGCGGCACGTGGCAAGCAAGGCGGCCGCACCCAGGAGATTCAACGTTTGATTGGCCGTTCTCTAAGAGCCGCCGTGGATATGAAAAAGCTCGGCGAGCACACTATTAATATCGACTGTGATGTTATCCAAGCCGATGGCGGTACTCGTACCGCTTCTATTACTGGCGCCTGTGTCGCCATGGTCGACGCGATCCGTCACCTGCAACGTAAAAAAGCCATTCTCGATGATCCCCTGTTAACCATGATTGCCTCAGTATCTGTGGGTATCTATAAGGGTACGCCAGTACTGGACTTGGATTATCCCGAAGATTCAAAAGCTGAAACCGATATGAATGTGGTGATGAACAGCGAGGGTGGCTTTATTGAAGTTCAGGGAACAGCCGAGGCCGCACCTTTTAGCGAAGAGGAGTTGAGCGCCATGTTAGCGTTGGCCAAGCAGGGTATTGCCGATCTAGTGCGCGTGCAGAAGATGGCATTAGCTCAATAATAGAGAGCCCAGTAAGAGTAGTTGGACGACTAAAATCAACAGCAGCGAAAAATACTATGACAACTGAAAATAATTACAAAACCCTATTTATCGACAACGGCCTGCGCAGTGGTGCACTCAAGTTTGGCGAGTTCACCCTCAAGTCTGGCCGCGTTTCACCATACTTTTTTAATGCCGGCCAATTTTATACAGGTCGCGCACTGGCTGAGTTGGGGCGCAGCTACGCCGCCGCCATCATCGAGTCAGGCATTGAATTTGATGTGTTATTTGGTCCAGCCTATAAAGGCATTACCCTGGCGGCAGCAACCTCAATCGCCCTTGCCGATCACTACGATCGCGATGTGCCTTACTGCTTTAACCGCAAAGAGGCAAAGAACCATGGCGAAGGTGGCAGCATGGTCGGTGCACCACTCGAAGGTCGCGTATTAATTATTGATGATGTGATAACCGCAGGTACAGCGATTCGCGAAGTGATGCAAATTGTCGACAGCGCTGGTGCTACAGCCGCTGGTGTGGTGATTGGTCTGGATCGCAAAGAAAAGGGTAAATCTGAGCTATCGGCGATTCAGGAAGTGGAGAGAGATTTTTCCATCCCAGTGGTGGGCATTGTCGATATTGGCGACATTACCGACTATTTGAAAGCCAAGCCTGAGAACGATGATTTGATTGCTGCGATTGAAGGTTACAGAGAGCAGTACGGCGTCTAGTCTCACACTAAATATTCATTAACATTTAAAATCAACAATTTACGGCGCTTGCTCCTTTCATACCGTAGTTGATTAATCAATGGCTTAGGGTTGACTCGCTTGGTGATTTAGCACAAATCTAGCACTCTCAACTGCAACCAAGCCGTCAAACCCAGTTCTCCAGCCTCAGTGCTTCAACTCGCTCAAACTCTTTAAGGTTATTGGTTACCAGCGCCAAACCTTCACTTCTCGCATGACCTGCTATATGGAGATCATTGACGCCGATGGGTGTTCCCTTGCGCTCTAAGTCTGCGCGAATATCACCATAATGGCCTGCGGCTTTGGTACCGTACTCCAATACCTCCAAGCGGGAGGTAAAGTCTTCAATTCGCCTCATATTTTGCTCAGGCATCGCGCTCTTTTCAGCACCATGAAGCATTTCCGCCAAGGTGATTGAGCTAATACACATTTGCCCCGCATGGCGGTTAAATGTTTCAAGCGCGTTTATGGGCTTTCGCTTAATGACATAGATAACAATATTCGTATCAAGCATGTATTTCAGCACTAGAAATCTTCCCTTTCCTGTTGCTCTTGTGATGCCCTTTCTGTCATGAAGTCATCAGTAACAGCTTCACCAGGTGCAAAAAAACTGTCCCAGGTATTTTCAGCAGGTGACAGCACTCTGTCCTGACCTACGACTCTGACAGTGACCTTCTTTACGTTATCAGGAAAACGGGAATCAGCAGGTAGCCTGACTGCTTGGGTACGGTTGTTTACAAACACTGAACCAGTAGACATAGTTTGGCCTCCTTAGTAATCAGTACTTAGTGTACTATCGGCAATGTATATTGCAAGCGTATATAGCAAAATACCGCCTTTAAGCACTAACGCACCGCTCCTCTCAGGCAACCAGCCAAACACCGGCTTCGGATCACCAGAATGCCAGACAAAAAAATCCCAGCTCAAAGAACCAGGATTTTTAATATGGCGCGCTCGGAAGGATT
>JAFMBU010000208.1 GCA_017858295.1 Porticoccaceae bacterium
TAGTTTAGGCGGTTTTAGTTAAGGTGGTTTTAGTTAAGGTGGTTTTAGTTAAGGTAGCTTTGGACTAGCTTTTGTTAGTGTAGTCATCCATCTGCTCAACATTAAAGGCGGCGTGGATCAAGCGTCGCATAATGATCGGATTGATTCCCACCTGGTTGCTGCCGTTCACTAGGGCTCTAGGATTGGCATCAAGCTGATGTGCAGCGCGGCCCAAGAGTTCACGATACTTTATCCAGCCAGCTTCTTGATAACCGTGAAGATGCCAATTTTCACGCCAGTCTTTGGCCAAATCTAGCAGTAAATACTTATATCTCTGCGCCAGCTGGGGATCATTCTCCGGATTGCTTTCAATATCAGCAATCAGCTCGTTGGCAATGGCTTCCAGTTCTCCCGGTGCCATCACCGGTGCAATATTAAAACGCTCGGTCGCAATGCCGGTAGGCTGACCTGGCTGATAGCTGTGGGATTGCATTTTAGCCTTTAGTTGCGGGCTATTATCTTCCACCCCAAAGGGCTCCATCTCGCGCACAGTCTGCCAAAAACGTGACGAACCTGAAGTGTCTATAACCAGATGAACCCGATCTTGGTCGCTGGCATTGATAACCTTGTGGCGACGCCAGGAGTCAAAGATCCAGCATTCCCCAGCGCGCATATGAATTGCCTGGTCACCGCAGTGAAAGATTACCTGTGGGTTAGTGATAATCGGGATATGAATTCTTACTCTGCTATACCAGTGGTAATTAAAATCCACATGTTCGCTAACCTGAGCGCCGGCATTCAGGCGCATCAGCCTTGAGCGGGCCAAGACCTCGCCAAAACTGCCCATCACCTGCTGTAGATAGTCACAGCTGAGTAATGCCGGTGTCGCGGCCATAGGGCCATCGAAATCATTGTTGCGCTGGCCATTGAGCGAGATCAGTGGAATGGCTAAATTACCGGCTAGCTTAGAGGGGTGTTCCATCCAATCCGGGTCGGAAAATTGTGCAATTTCCCGCTGCAATTGCAAGGCATCAAATTGATAGGGGAGTCGAACAAAGGGCTGAGCAAGTTTCATAGATTCAGTCGACTTTAAGTTGTTATTTTTTGCTTGGCATTAATTTATGCGTCACTTTTAATGATATTGAGTATATGCTGCGACCCTTAAGGGCGCAATTGCAGTGATAAAAGCGGCTTACAAATAATCCAATATGGGGGAGTGATTTATGTCAGAAATCAATATGACTGAAAGAGAAATTCAGCAATTGGTAGAACAATGCCTGGTAGCCAATGGCTGCAACACCGACAACGCCGAAGCCCTGGGGCGCACCATCGCCTCAGCCGAGCGCGATGGCAGCGCCTCCCACGGTTTATTCCGCATGCCCGGTTATATAGCCTCCCTGCGCAGTGGCAAGGTCAATGGCAATGCAAATCCGACCGTTACCCGCATCTCTCCCGCAGTGGTCAAGGTCGACGGTGATCATGGCTATGCGCCACTGGCTCTGGAAAAGGGCCGTGAAGCCCTAATTGAAGCGGCTCGCGAGAACGGTATTGCGGCTATGGCTCTGGTCAATGTGCATCACTTTGCCTCCCTGTGGGTTGAGGTCGAGCCCATTGCCGAAGCGGGGCTAGTGGCAATGGCTTTTACCACCTATAAGCCCGCCGTGGTGCCCGCTGGTGCCAAGGCACCACTATTTGGCACTAACCCCATGTGCTTTGGCTGGCCCCGTGGAGACAAGCCGCCACTGGTGTTTGACCAGGCCTCTGCCTCCATGGCCCGAGGTGAAGTGATGATCGCCGCTCGCGATGGACATCCCGTGCCTATGGGCACAGGTGTAGATGCTGAAGGCAATCAGACTACAGACGCGCAGAAGATTATCGATGGCGGCGCACTGCTGCCCTTTGGGGGTCACAAAGGTTCCACCATTGCCATGATGATTGAGTTATTAGTGGCTGGTCTGACCGGTATGGACTTTAGCTATGAAGCCCAGAAAAATGACAATAACGACGGTGGTCCGCCGAATGGCGGCGAATTTATGCTCGCCATAGACCCCAATCGGTTTGGCGATGCTGATGGCTGGTTAAACCACTCCGAGGCGTTTTTAGAGCGCTTGGCGGGGATGGAGGGTGCTCATATACCGGGCAATCGTCGCTATGCCAACCGCGCTAAGAGTGCTGTTGAAGGCATTACAGTCAGTGCCAAGACTCACGCCAGCTGTATTGAATTTATTAATACTGCCGGTTAATTAGACGTTAGAGATTTTCTTTTAAAGCAGAGTCAAAGCGTATTTCTTCACCTGCTGGGGTGTCTCGCGAATAATGGTTTCGATCATTGCCTCAGCGGCTGGAGAGAGTGTCCAGTCCTTGCGCGTAATCAGATAGATCTCACTGGTCTCCGTGGGAATCAGTGGTCTAGAGACTAAATCAGCGGCGGCCTTGGGAATTGCCAGAGAGGGTAGTACCGAGACCCCCAGATTGGATTTGAGCATTGCCAGCAGGGTGGTGATATTGGGGAAATCGAATTTCGACTCGCCTAAGTCTTGGCGGGCTCTCAGGGCTTTGGTGATGCCGGTATCGAGAAAGGTTACCTTATCCAACATCTCCCAGCCAATTGCCCCAGTGCTCTGTGCAAGAGGGTGGTCACGATGACAGATCAATTCCAGCTGGTCAGCAAATAGGGGTGTGAACTCCAGTGCCTTATTGGGGTTCCACATACTGCCGATACCAAAGTCCACTTCGCTGCTCTCCACCCGATGTTGCACCCCTCGGGAACTGTCATCGTCTAGATGGAGTTTAATACCAGGGAATTCTATGGCGAAGGTTTTGATAATGTCCGGCAGTAGATTAGTGGCTACTGAGGGCACCACGGCCATACTGACATGGCCGCTGCGCAGTTCTGAGGTGGCTCTAAGGTCGTAGATGGCACTGTCAAAATCCCGCACCAGACGCTCGGCGATGGGCAGAAAATTCTCACCCTCGGCAGTGGTGGTGACATTGCGAGTCGTGCGCTGCAGCAGCTTCAGGCCAATAAACTCCTCAAGCTGTTTTACGGCTAAGGTGATGGCCGGTTGGGTGCGGGAGAGTTTTTCCGCGGCACGGTTAAAGCTGCCTTCATTGGCGACCACGATAAAAGTGCGCAAGTGTCGAAGAGTGACGTTTAAGTGGTTGATATAAATACCTTTATGGTTATATGGTGAGAGGTCTAAGGATCTCCTGGAGCGTTGCAGTTCCGCTACACGCCATAATTTGTCATCCTGAGCGAAGCCGAAGGATCTCCTTCCAGCGGCACCTGACAGTGCCAAGCGGCGAGTTTTCTGCCAACTGGCTGAGATCCCTCCACTACGGTCGGGATGACAGATTTT
>JAFMBU010000209.1 GCA_017858295.1 Porticoccaceae bacterium
GCGATAGCGGTAATCAGTTCACCAGAAACACAGCGTGGCAAGTAGCGCTGCTTCTGCTCTTCGCTGCCATAGCGAACTATATAGGGAACCGCGATATCCGAATGCAGTGTCCAGCCTAAACCGGTGCATCCGGCATGACCGATTTCTTCATTAACAATACAGTTGTAACGAAAATCGACACCAACACCGCCGTACTCTTCAGGCACAGTGGGACATAAAAAACCCTGTTCACCAGCCTTCAACCAGATCTCATCGCTGACCATGCCATCTTTCTCCCACTGATCGTGGTGCGGCACTGCCTCTGCCTGAAGAAATTTGCGCACTGTGTCGCGGAACATATCGTGGTCGGAATCATATAGGGTACGTGGAATCATAATCGGAGCTCTCTATTTTTTAGCTAATGTGTTTAACGAATATCTTAGCCACTATCATTTCTCAGCCATTTAAGTGACCAAGTATGATTTATTGTGCCTCGCGAAAGGGGAATTCTGCTGATAAAAAAACAGCTTTTGGTGACCGCAGCGTTCCATGCAAAGTCAATTGACAAACTAAAACGCTAGATTAACTGGCCAGCTGCAATAAAGACTAGCATGCCAGAGCCAATCGTCCAGTAAATATTAGCGGTTTTATAGGCGGCAGCTGCAGCCACAGCCGCGCCCCAGAGATAGGGGTTAGATGAACTCAAATAGAGCTGTTCACTGCGCACAAACAGGATCGGTGCCAATATAGCTGCCAATACCGACGGACCGCTGTAACTCAGTAACAAACGCAGATTGGGCCCGAGGCGAATCGGCAGCCTACCCTCAAGGAACAGATAGCGGGTGCCGAAGGTGATACAGGCCAGCAGCAGGATGGTTAGCAATGTCACGCGCCACCTCCCAAGTTACCGCGGATTTTGTTCACTGTATAACCGACAACCATGGCCAGCAGTGCCGCACAGATAAGCCCCAACTCAAAATGCCACAGGGTAAAAAACACCGATGCTGTGGCCGCTGTCAGCACCGCCACCAAAGTCGCTAGGGATTTAATACCGGGAACCACTAGGGCAATAAAAGTAGCGGCAATAGCAAAATCCAACCCTAAATCCGTTAGATCAGGGAGCGAAGCACCGGCTACAATGCCGACGAAGGTCCACAGATTCCAGGCCAGATAAAAACTGCCGCCAGCAGCCAGCCCATAATAAAGACGTAATTTACCCATATAGGCACGGCGGTGACCAGACAGAGCAAACAGCTCATCGGTGAGCAGAAAGCCAAGACCTAGGCGCCAGCGCAGGGGCTGACGACGGAGCCGTTCGCGCAGGGACAAGCCGTAGAGAAAGTGTCGGGAACTGATAATAAAGGCGGTAAACAACACCGTGAGCAGCGAGCTGTTATCAGCGATTAATTCAACCGTGACAATCTGCACTGCACCGCCAAAAATAATCCCTGAAAAAAGCTGCGCCTCGAGCCAGCTAAAACCCCGCTGCACTGCCAGGGAACCAAATAATATCCCCCAGGGCAGCACTGCCAGACTCAGGGGTAGCATATCCATCACCCCACGCAGGGTGGCAATTTTCAGGGCTCGACTATTAACGCTCATGATCTTTTCATTAGTTGGCTCGGCACCAAAATAACGCTAATTGCTACAAAAACTTGCGCAGCAGCCAGTGGGGCATTAAATCGGCCACAAAGGCAATATAACGCCAGCGTTTAGTAATATAGATATGGTTTTTCTTTTTCAATAAACCAGTGACCATCTGGGCAACACCCTTTTCCACTGGTGCCATCCACATAGGATTACCCTGCACCATGGGCGTTTTCACAAAGCCCGGTTCAATGGTGGTAATGGTAATGGGTAACCCGCTGCGAATTGCACGCTGACGCATGCCGGCGAGATAGTTTGACACAAAGGCTTTAGTGGCATGATAGGTGACTGTCTTGGCACCAAATATATGGGCAGCCATGGACGAGATACCCGCTAGATGCCCTGCGCCGCGCTGAGTAAAGTGCTCCATGGCAACAATCGTCAGTGCCGCAAAACCGCGTACGTTAACATCGATCATTTCCCGCTCAGCGGCCCACTCAAGCTTGCTCTCAAATAGACCTACACCGGAACTTAAGACAATAAGCTCCACATCTCCCATGCGGGCGATCAATTCTTCCAGTTCCGTCTGGGACTGTTCAGCGTTAGTGACATCTGTAGCTTGAACAAAATGGCTGCCCGGCAGTTTCTCTACCAACTCATTGAGCAGTGCTTCGCGACGCCCCATAACACCCAGCTGATAACCTTTATCTGCCAGCTGAATTGCCAACTCCCAACCCAGCCCAGAACTGGCGCCAACGATAATTGCCTGTTTCATATATCTCCCCTGCAGCCATTTTTATGGCGCATATTATTGTTATGTAGCTTGTCCAATGAGAGCGGAATAGCCATGGAAATAAAATTTGAATTTAAAAGAAGGGCGCAGTGTAACCAAATAACCTGGGACTGTGTCTTAGAAAATCGGTTTTTTCGCTAGCTCAGAACCATCGCAGCGGGTAATTAAGTACTCCACACGACCATCCGACATAAGGCGGCTCTTATTGATTTCAAAATAGTCCAGATGGCTATTTAAGTCGCGCTGAGAGTGAGGGTAGACAGGTCGCTGCTCTTCACTGCGTGGGCACTGAGTCAACGTATTCTCAGTCATCAACCCATAGCAGGAGTTGGATAGCTGACAGCGAGAATTGAGTGATCCCAGTCCAAAGCCACGGGTGTGGTCCGCGACATAGGGCTGCAATGCTTCGATAAACGCCTTAATTAAAGTGCCATCAAGATAGTTGAAAAAATCCCAGAACAGACAGACATCGACAATACAGTTATCTTCGATGCCCAGTGCCTGGCGAAACTGAGACACCAAATGCTGGTGACTGACCTCTTCTCCAATCTCGGCAACAAAGTCTTCCGAGTAGAGGTCAACAAATAATAACTTACTCTTAAACTGGCTGAAATAATCCACGGTGGCTGCCATAGCCATACCCACATCCAAAACAACTAGGCGTTTGTCAGCCTGTAACGAATCAAATGCCGCGGCAGCAAGATTACTGTGCAGCGTTGTGCACAGGGCGTAGTCCTGAGAATTGGCTGGTATGGCCGTAATTTTTTCGGCCTGCGCCCTAAACACTATTGGCTACTCGCCGCTTAAGAAGCGTTGGATTTTTCAGAGTTTGCAGCACCAGGGAATAGATCTGATTTTCTGTTTGGCACAGCCTTGATGGCAGGTTGTTCATCTGGGTCCATCTCAATGCTACCTTTAAACTTGGCACCATCTTCTAAGGTGACCC
>JAFMBU010000017.1 GCA_017858295.1 Porticoccaceae bacterium
TAAATACCCAGCGGCTTATATAAGCGCGCCAGCCATCTGCCAATGTTGCGGGACCGTGTGCCATTTATCTAATCTCCCTTATTTGCTTTGCTTGTAGTTGAGAACATCGATTGGCTGAGTGACATCGCCAACATTGTTGCCCCAAGCATTTCGCTGATAGTGAATAACCGCAGCTATATTGACTTCGGAAAGCTGGTCAGCAAATGACTGCATGGCTGAACCGGGAACGCCGTCGATCAATACCGCAATGTGGCCTATTTGAGGGCCCAGGGCGATTGGACTGCCTTTAATTGCTGGGAATACGCCGGGAATACCATTGCCGTCGGCCTGGTGACAACCAGCACAACTTTGCAGGTAGACGCTCTCGCCTTTGGTCATCAGCTCTTCAGCCGTCCAGACTTTACCAATAGTTGAAGCGTATTCGACTGCTTCAGCTTTTTTGTTGGCCAACCAAGCGTCGTATTCAGCCTGTTCTTTAACTTCCACAACTACTGGCATAAAGGCGTGGCCCTGTCCGCACAGCTCGGTACATTCACCGACATAGGTACCTGGCTTGTCTGTCTTAGCCCAACCAGCGGTGAACAGTCCGGGGACCGCATCACGCTTAACACCGAAATCGGGAACCCACCAGGAGTGAATTACGTCGTTGCCGGTTACCAGGAAGCGAATCTTTTTGCCTACAGGCAGAACCAATGGCTCGGTGACTTCACGAAGATAGTGCTCACCTTTGGGCTCGCGACCATAGACTTCGTCGTCAGAGGTGCGCAGCTCACTCATGAACTTAACGCCTTCGCCAAGATACTCGTACTGCCACTTCCACTGATAGCCAGTAATCTTAATTTCGATATCTGGATTGTCTGTGTCGTAGACTTTTAACAGTGCTGTAGTCGCGGGGAAAGCCATAACAATCAAAATGATTGTCGGGACGATCGTCCACAGCAACTCAACACCTAAATGTTCATGAAAGTTTTCTGCTACTGCACCACGGGATTTGCGGTGCGCGTACATCACGTAGAACATAAAACCAAAAACACCGACACCGATAACGGTACAGACCCAGATCATGATCATGTGAATGTCATAAGCTGCTTGACTGACTTCGGTGACACCTTGGGGCATATTGAGTTGGCTAGCTGAACTTTCAGCCAATGCACTGCCCGCTATGGGCAATAAAACAACAAGGCTCAATAGACTCAAGAAAAGTGCTTGCGCTCTTTTCAACATCGCTTGTTTCTCCGTGGTAATTATGACTTTTTTAAGCTCGTGCTTTTCGAGTTGGCCCCGGCCCTGAAACCGGGTGGGTGAAAAGCGGCGGCAGTATAGCAAAGCAAACTTATTTTCACTACTGTAAAACAGTCTGAATTGCGTTTTGCAAATGTGCCCAGCAAAATCGCCTGCGGACAAAAAAGGGCCAAACTTTGTGGCATAGGCCACAATATCTGCTAGATTTACACCATAGTCATCAGGCTCATGGCCGCGACCGCTAGTGGATATAAACCCTGTGAATGGGATTTTCTCCGAACTCCATACCAAATTAGAGAGTGACCCATGCCTCCACTTTCAAATCAGAGCAGCGAATTTTTAATTGCCTACCTAAATGAGCGTGTGCAGCATTTGCACGAGTCTATACGGTTGAGAGAGAGTGATGGGACTGCTGCTCTGGCATCTTTTATAAAAAAATATGTCCAGCTGGTACCAGACCTGGTTAATGCCTTCGAAGATTTTCTCGCCTGTGCTGGAGTCAATGGCGAAATTGCCCGACAATTAACCACCGCCAAAGAGTTCCTCGATGTACCTATGGACATTATGTCTGCAGAAGAGGGGCTTGAGGCCAACATGTACCAGGCCTATCTAGCGCACCGCTTACTCGAAGAACTGAACGATACCCTCAGCGCCCAGTTTAACTGCCCAGTGATCCCAGTGAATATGACCAGATCAAATTTGATTGTGCACCATATTATCGGCGAGCCCTTTGCCAACCAGATCGATAGTGCCATTCAACTGCTCAATGATAAGCTCCTAGCCTCAATAAAAAAGAATTATGGACTCAGCGTGAAGTTGCATGACTACACCAGCGGGCTGGGCAAGGATCCGACCGATCGTTTTCCCTGCCTGACTGAATCGTCAAGCATACGCCTACTGTTTAAAAGCCAAAATTCTAGGGTTCGTCTTAATTAAACTGACGCTTCGGCTTTAAACCCCTAGCCCTTTGGCTCCATCAGTTTCACCGCCGAAATCTTGTTGGCCTCATCAGCCGCATCCGCATTCACCCGGGTTTCAAGCTCTCGGGGAGCGGAATAGACGCGCATTTCATCGAGAAACCCACAGCTAATACATTCGCGATAATCCACACCATCAGTTGAAAAGGCCTGAATCTTATCCAGTAAGCTGCACTTGGGACAGGTCACACCTGCAATAAATTGTTTTTTGGTTGAAAAAGCCATTTAAATATCACCACAATAGGAACCTTCATTATATCGGGCATCACAGCATATGGATCACTCTTTTAGAAAACACCTGCGTTCACACAGAGGCATCTCTCCACTTCTTGGTCAGCGGGTCTATGTGGATCCAGCGGCAACAGTGATTGGCGATGTGCATCTCGGGGACGATGCTTCAGTCTGGCCCGGCGCGGTGATTCGCGGCGATATGCACTCCATCCGAATCGGCGCCCGCTCCAATGTTCAAGATAACGCGGTGCTGCACATCACCCATGCCAGCGAGTTTAATCCCGGCGGCTGGCCCTTGAGCATCGGCGACGATGTGGTAATCGGACACAGAGCGGTGCTCCATGGCTGCACCATTGGCAACCGGATTTTGATCGGCAACGGTGCCATTGTGAATGACGGAGCAGTTATCGAAGATGAAGTGATTGTGGGTGCCGGCTGTATGGTACCGCCAGGAAAGACCTTGGCCAGTGGCTTTGTCTACGTAGGCAATCCCTGCAAAGCCATGCGCGCCCTGTCCGAGAGTGAGAAAAGTTTCTTCACCTACAGTCCGGCCAACTACGTTAAATTAAAGGATCAGTACCTTGCGGAACAGCTGCTAGAAGGCCAACAGCCCTAGAACAGTTCTCGCTGAGCCTGAATAACTGCGCCGGTTGCAGGTCTGACCTGGCGCCAGATATAAAAGGACTCTGCGGCTTGCTCAACCAGCATTCCCAGACCATCTGCAGTCTTGGCACCCTGACGCTTGCCCCACTGCATAAAAGGTGTTGGCTGCGCTGCATAGAGCATATCGTAGCAGGCTCCGTCGGCAGCAAGCAGATCATCAGGCAATGGCGGCAGGCTTCCAGTGAGACCAGCGCTGGTACCATTGATCACCAGATCAAACTCCTGGCCCGGCAGCATATCGAAGCCACAGGCGAGGATATAACCCTGTTCGGCAAAGCCCTTAGACAGCTGCAATGCCTTTTCCAGCGTGCGATTAGCAATCACCACATGCTGTGGCTGCTGCGCCATTAAAGGCTCCAAGATACCACGCACCGCACCCCCGGCACCCAGCACCAAAACGCGCTTAGCGCGGATCTGCCAGCCGAGATTTTGCACCATATCGTTCACTAGACCTACGCCATCGGTGGTGTCGCCAAGCACGGTTCCGTCATCTTGAAGACTCAGGGTATTCACCGCACCAGCATGTCTCGCTCGCGGGGTTAAACGCGCGGCATAAGAGTAGGCGTCCTGCTTAAAAGGAGCTGTAATATTCAGGCCCTTGCCGCCGGTACTGAAAAACTCATCTGCAGCTGCATCAAACCCACCAACCTCAACCAGCTGCTTGGTATAACACAGGCTCTGATTAGTCTCGGCAGCAAAGGCAGTGTGAATTTGCGGTGATCGGCTTTGGGCAATGGGATTGCCAAAAACGGCGTATTTATCAACCATGTCAGACCCAGTCTCGATGAATAAGGTATTTAGTGTAGAGCTCCGCTTCGGCACTGTCGGGCTCTGGCGTCCAATCGTATTCCCAGCGCACCAGTGGTGGCAGGGACATCAGGATAGATTCAGTGCGACCCCCGGTCTGCAGACCAAACAGCGTGCCGCGATCCCAGACCAGATTAAATTCCACATAGCGACCACGGCGATAGAGTTGAAACTGACGCTGAGATTCACTGAAGGCAATCTTATGACGGCGCTCTAATATAGGTATATAGGCCGAACCAAAACTATCGCCAACACTGCGCATAAAAGCAAAGCTCTGCTCGAAACCCAGCTCGTTAAAGTCATCGAAGAACAGACCGCCAATACCCCGGGGCTCGCTGCGATGCTTTAGATAGAAGTAGTCGTCGCACCAGCGTTTAAAGCGCGAATAATAGTCCTCAGAAAAAGAGTCGCAGGCAGATTTGGCGGTTTGATGCCAGTGCCTGCAGTCTTCGTCATTGCCGTAATAGGGCGTCAGGTCGTAACCGCCGCCAAACCACCAGACCGGTTCGGCACCCTCTTTTTCGGCAATAAAAAAGCGCACATTGGCATGAGAGGTCGGGGCATGGGGATTTTGCGGGTGAATAACCAGAGAGACACCCATGGCTTCAAAACGACGACCGGCTAATTCTGGACGATGCTGAGTGGCTGAGGCGGGCATTTCGGCGCCAAAAACATGGGAGAAGTTAACCCCGCCCTTTTCGATTATACCGCCATCAACTAACACGCGACTGCGTCCACCACCGCCTTCTTCCCGGACCCAGCGATCTTCCTTCCACTGGGCAGAGTCAACCGTCCCCAGCTGCGCACAGATACTATCCTGCAGTCCGAGTAGATATTCTTTTACCGCCTCTTTGTCTATCGCCTGACCCTCAACCTTCACGAACAATCTCTCCACTGAGCAAATGCCTAATTTCACTGGGTTTCACCGCATCGCCAACAGTGCCCGGCGTTAGGAAGTCAAGGCTTTGACTAGCAACAGCCTGACCGAAGTATCCCTGCACCTGTTCTGGGTTAATTGCCGCAGGCTGACCCTGAGGGTTAGCCGAAGTAGATACCAACGGCCCGCCAAACAACTGGCACAGGGCTGCGGCCAGAGGGTGATCGGTGATGCGTAGCGCCAGAGTATCATGGCCACCGCTAATCCACTCAGCCGCAAAGCCATTGTTCGGCACCAGCCAGGTAGTCGGTTTTTGTTGAGGAGTTTGAAAACGTTGCAGCGCGTCAGGCTCAAGGCCAGTCAAAAAGGGAGCAAACTGCTCGGCATTAGCGGCAATCAGTATCAGGCCTTTGCTAACACTGCGCCCTTTCAGCCGCAGTAGTTTTTTAACTGCTGGTAGCGACTCTGGGTCGCAGCCCAAACCCCACACAGATTCGGTGGGGTAGGCAATTACCGCCTGCTGTTGCAGTAATCGCGCCGCGGCGCAGACCTGAGGGTCGCTTAGCCAATCAGTCACGGAGTCATTATCCGTTTTTCAGTCTTTCCTGCAGGGCTGCGTCTTTAGCAATGATAATCGCCGCATTGTCAGCGCGCTCTTTCACCAGCTTGGCATGCATAGACGCATCGGCAACACCGATTATTTGAGCTGCAAGGTAGGCAGCATTTTTAGCGCCGGCTTTACCAATGGCAACTGTAGCTACAGGGATACCACCGGGCATCTGTACAGTTGAAAGCAGTGCATCTAAACCATCAAGAGATCCATTGATGGGCACGCCAATAACAGGCTTCAGGGTAGTCGCCGAAACAGCACCGGCCAGGTGGGCCGCCATGCCAGCTGCACAGATAAACGCCGCGCAGCCGCGAGCGTCTGCATCGGTAACATAGCTGTGGGTTGCCGCAGGTGTACGGTGAGCAGATGTCACCTTTACTTCAAAGGGGATATCGAATTTTTTCAGAATTTCAAAGCTGGCTTCCATCACCGGTAGATCCGAGTCAGAGCCCATAAGAATTGCAACAAAAGCGGTGGTCATTTTTGACACTCCAAGAAAGAAAGCGGGGAGGCTACCGGAAGTTTGAATGGGGCGCAATAGTTGACCTAGGGCAGTATTCGACTACTTTAGCAGTGAGGTTCATTTAAGCCGCTGGTAGAGACCGTTTTGGCTTTCAATTAGACCTTTTATTTCCAGTGCCACAAGCAATCGAGAGAGCTCCGCCACGGAGAATGAGCCATCGGTAATCAAGCTGTCCATATCCATAGGCTCATAACCCAGCCGCGTCAAAAGTCGCTTCTCGTCAGCCTCAAGCCGCGGATCCGCAAGCGCCGTATACGACGGAGATGGAGTATCTGGGAGTAGAACCTCTAAGGCCAATCCAGACAGCGCACCTTTTAGCTGCTCGACTATCTCTTCGGCCTTTTCTACCAGGTGAGCTCCCTGCTTAATCAAATGGTGACAGCCGCGACTCTGGGGATTGTGAATAGAGCCGGGAATCGCGAACACCTCACGATCCTGCTCCAGAGCATAGCGAGCCGTAATTAACGAACCACTCCTCAGGGCCGCTTCCACCACCAGCACACCCAGACTAAGGCCGCTGATAATCCTATTTCTGCTGGGGAAGTTGGTCGCCAAAGGCTTGGTTTTGGGCTCAAACTCGGTGAGCAAAGTGCCGCCCTGATCAATAATCTGGTCGGCCAATTTAAGGTGAGCTCGGGGGTAGACGGCATCTATGCCGGTAGCCATCACGGCAATGGTTTTACCTCCTCCATCAAGGGCCCCACTGTGAGCGGCGCCGTCAACACCATGGGCTAGCCCACTAGTAATCACAAAACCACCGGCCGCCAGATACTGACTCCAAGCCCGGGCATTATCGCCGCCGCCGCGAGTCAGTCGACGGCTGCCGACTATGGCGATCTGGGGAAGATGGAGGTTTTCTATATTGCCACGGGCATAGAGCAAGCGCGGAGCACCACCAATTTGTCGCAGCTGATCGGGATAATCCGCACTAGTGATAGGGATGACACGAGCAGCGCAATCCTCTGTACTCTGCTCAATGTTATCCACAGCCTCTTGCCAGGCCGACTGTTTATATTGATGGCGAAGATTATCCAGTAAAGGATGAAATGATTCGGGGAAGTCCTCAAGGGGCTGTTCAAAAATAGCGCAATAGGTCTGCGCCAGCTCAAGCAGCTGGCGCTGAAACTTGGGAGTAAAGTTATCTAGATGCTGTGATACCAGCGCATAGTGACATTCCCTGTCCATAAGGTATTTCCTAGACAGCTTTATTAAGGATTGCGCAACAGATCACCCAGATCAATTTGCCTATCCGCTTCCATTACCAAGGCAAAGCTCATTTTCTCGTAGGTGTCGAATACCATTAACAGGCCGATGCGCTCATCGGGCAAACGCACCCGTTCGCTGGCCACACGATCTTTTACCAATTCTCCGCGCTTAAAAATCGCCAAGGTATCACCGGACTGCAAGCCATCGCGGTTGCCGCGATTAATCGCCACAACATCGAGGGCGCCGGCATTGCGGACACCCTCTTCCACATTCATCACCAATCCGCTGATTGCGGTTTCTGGCGCGCGGGGATAAAAGGTCGATGCCAAGGTTCTCTCTTCGGCGACCAATAGGCGGTCCTTGATACGAATCTCGCCCTCGGCACGACTGACATTTAGAGTGGCAACGTCCTTTTCCAGGGCTTTGATTCTAGCGGCGCCAATATCTATGGCCCTGATACCGAGCAACTCACCAGTCTGCGGATCTAAATAGGGCTCACCGCGGCGGTAGATGCCATAATTTAAACGATTCTCGGTGAAGTCACCGCGAGCATAAAAGTCATCATTCATGCCCACTAGTATGCGCCGCTCAGCGCCACCGAGCACATAGGGCGCGCCATTCAATGTGGCATTGTCTGTTACTCGGGTTTTGGACAGAAAAGTGCTGATAACATTTAATGGCAGGGCACTGATAGCGTCGCCGTGATCTAGGCTGCGAATTTCCGGAGACAGCTTGACCTCGCGGCTGCGGACGATTTTGAGCTGGGGTACACCATTGATATACACCAGACTGATAACGTCGCCGGGATAAATCAGGTGAGGGTTGTCGATCTGTTGGTTGGCGTGCCATATCTCCGGCCACATCCAGGGGTCCTTTAAGAACAGGGCCGAGATGTCCCACAGCGTGTCACCGGGAACTACAGTGTAGCTATCGGGTACATCTTCGTTGATCAAGGCGCTTGGGCTGGAGGAATTTGGATTTGAGGGGCTTTGGTTTGAGACACTCTGGTTTGCGAAGCTTTGGTTTGAGAAGCTTTGATTTGAGAAGCTTAGGGCAGCAGCCAGAGTAGTGGAAAGCACAGCTGCCATCAGCGCGCTGCTGAATCGGAATTTTTTCATGTTTCTGAGTCCTTTCTCCGGGCAGGGTTAGTGTATAATTTCACCGTTTCTGATGGTGCCAAAAAGGTAATTGTTAAGAACCAAATGGAAAGCGCCGCCGGGTTAGCTTAATGGTAGCAGCGCTTTTAACTTTTTTTTAGAATTTCATCACATCTACTATGGCTATATTAAAGATACTCGAATTCCCAGATCCCCGACTGCGCACTGTCGCCAAGCCGGTTACTGACGTGGATGAGACAATAAAGCGTCTGATCGCAGATATGTTTGACACTATGAAAGACGCTCAGGGTATTGGCCTGGCGGCATCACAGATTGATGTTCATCTGCGGGTTATCGTCATGGACTTGGGTGAAGATGACATAGGCCCAAGAGTCTTTATCAATCCCGAAATTGAAGCATTGGACGACAGCGTTGACCCCTATGAAGAGGGCTGCCTGTCAGTGCCCGGATTTTACGAGAAGGTCGACCGCCCGGCCCATGTGATGATTCGCGCATTGGATGGCGAGGGCAACGCCTTTGAAGAAGAGGCCCGGGGCCTGCTTGCCGTGTGTATACAACATGAAATTGATCATCTCGAAGGCAAATTATTTGTCGACTATCTGTCGCCCTTTAAACGCCAGCGCATTCGCAAGAAACTCGAAAAAATTCATCGCCAGAATGCATAGGACGTCTGTCACTTGAGAGTACTATTCGCAGGAACGCCAGACTTCGCCGCGGCACACCTGCAGGCTTTGCTCGACGCGCCGACTATTTCAGTTATTGGCGTCTATAGCCAACCGGACCGGCCCGCTGGTCGCGGTAAAAAACTCACCGCCAGCCCAGTTAAAAAGCTCGCCCTTAAACATCAGCTACCCGTATTTCAGCCGCAATCTCTAAAAGATCCACAACAACAGCGAATTTTAAGTGAACTGCAGGCGGATATTATGGTGGTGGTGGCCTATGGTCTTATTTTGCCCCAAGCCATCCTGGATGCGCCACGGCTGGGCTGTATCAATGTCCACGCCTCGATTTTGCCGCGCTGGCGCGGGGCGGCACCTATTCAGCGCGCCATTGAAGCCGGTGACGCAGAAACTGGCGTCACCATTATGCAGATGGATGCTGGCCTAGATACCGGCGCCATGTTGAGCGTTTCCCGCTGCGACATTGATAGCAATGAGACCAGCGCCAGCCTGCATGGCAAGCTAGAAGTGCTCGGCGCACCAGCGCTGCTGCATACGTTAGAGTCCCTAAACAGTGGCCTTGCGGTGGCAGTAGAACAAGATGATCAGCTGAGCTGCTATGCGGCGAAAATCACCAAGCAGGAGGCTCTGATCGATTGGAGCCAGTCTGCCCAGATATTAGACCGTCAGATTCGTGCATTTAATCCTTTCCCCGCGGCTTACACCACCTTGGACGAGCTGCGCATCAAAATATGGCAGGCAGAGCCGACCCCAGCCTCAGGCCTGACGCCAGGTCAAATCATCTCCGCAGATAGCGCTGGCATACTGGTTAGTTGCGGTGAGCAATCGCTACTATTAACCGAAATACAGTTGCCGGGAAAATCGCGCATGGCCGTCTCTGAAGTACTCAAATCTCGCGGCGAATTATTTGCCCCCAAGCGGCTGCTAGGCTCTTGATAAATACCCGCGTCGCTGTGGCCGAAGTCATAGCTCAAGTCCTGCGCGGCAAATCACTTTCGGCATTGCTTCCAGAGTACGCCAGCAAAGTGGCGGAAAAAGATATTGGGCTATTTAAAGAGCTCTGTTTCGGCACCTTGCGCTGGTATCCGGCGATTGAGCTTTTGCTTCATGAGCTGATGCAAAAGCCCATGCGCGAAAAAGAGTTCGAGGTCCAGGGCCTTCTAGCCTGTGGACTCTACCAGCTGATGCATACCCGTATTGCCGATCACGCGGCAATCAATGAAACCGTGACTGCGGTGACTAAACTTAAGCGCCCTTGGGCCAAAGGTCTGGTCAATGGAGTGCTGCGGAATTTTCTGCGTCAGCGCGCCGAGCTGGAAGCTAAGCTGAGCAAAAACCCTATTTTCGTTCGCGCTCACCCCCAGTGGCTGCTCGATAGCCTTTTCAATTCATGGGGATCCGCAGTGGCAATCGACGTTCTTGCCGCCAACAATCAGCAGGCACCGATGACCTTGCGGGTTAATCAACTGCAGGGCTCAAGAGATGCCTATTTAGAGCAATTGAGCGCGGCCAATATAGAGGCTAGAGCTACTGAATTTAGCCAGCAAGGCATTCAGCTACAGTCGGCAACCGATGTTGCCACATTGCCGGGCTGGTTAGAGGGTGCAGTGAGTGTCCAGGATGAAGCAGCTCAGTTAGCGGCAGCTTTGCTGCAGCTGGAACCCAATCAGCAAGTGCTCGACGCCTGCTGTGCCCCAGGGGGCAAGACTTGCCATATTCTCGAGGCTCAGCCGCAGCTCAACAAAGTAGTTGCCGTAGAACTGGAAAGTCGACGTATGCCGCGAGTTGAGGAAAACCTCCAACGCCTAGGCCTGAAGGCCGACTTAGTGGTGGGAGATGCGAGCGCAACTGCTGACTGGTGGGACGGCGAGCGATTCCAGCGCATCCTTCTCGATGCACCCTGTTCGGCCAGTGGCGTGATTCGCCGCCACCCAGATATCAAACTGCTGCGCAAGGCGACAGATATTGTTAAGCTAGCCGAATTGCAGTTGCAACTGCTGCGCAGCCTTTGGCAGTGCTTGGACGAGGGCGGTATCATGCTCTATGCAACCTGCTCAGTACTGCCCCAGGAAAACGATCAGGTGATCGACAAATTTTTAGCGGAAACCCCTGAAGCTGAGCTCTATAACATAGAGGCGGAATGGGGAATCAAAACCGATTTTGGGCGACAGCTTTTCCCCATGATCAATGGCAATGACGGGTTTTATTACTCGCGATTGCGTAAAACAAGCCAGAAGTAAGCGGATAAACAGCCAGGCTATTAAGTAATGAAAATAATAATTGTTGGGGCAGGGCAGGTTGGCGGCACACTCGCAGAGCACCTTGCTCGCGAGTACAACGATATTACCGTTGTCGATATCAACGAAGCTACGCTGCGGGGACTGCAGGATCGTCTTGATATTCGCACCGTCGTCGGCACCGGATCGCACCCAGATGTGCTGGTCAATGCCGGTATCGAAGAGGCGGATATGCTGGTCGCAGTAACCAACAGCGATGAGATCAATATTATCGCCTGCCAGGTCGCCTACTCACTGTTTCACACCCCAACCAAAATTGCCCGCATCCGCTCGCGTAACTACACCAATCCAAAATATAAAGAAAAGCTCTTCAACGACAAACATATGCCTGTGGATGTGATGATCACTCCTGAGATGGTGGTAAAAGACTACATTCAGAAATTGATCGAACAGCCCGGCGCACTGCAGGTCCTGGATTTTGCCGATGGCGCTATTCAGCTGGTGGGTCTGCGCGCGGTTAAAGACAGTCCACTGGTGGGCCAACAACTGCGCTTCTTAAAAGAACATATGCCCGATGCCGATGCTCGAGTGGCCGCGGTGTTTGGTAAAGATGGCGCGATCTTTCCCACCGGAGAAACCGTTATTGAAGATGGCGATGAGGTTTTCTTTGTCGCGGCGAAAAAGAATATTCGCAAAGTGATGAGCGAGCTGCGTCGACTTGAGAAACCCTATCATCGCCTGATGATTGCCGGCGGCGGCAATATTGGTTTCAGTCTGGCCAAGGCGCTGGAAAAAGACTACAACATCAAAATCATTGAGTACTCGACCGAACGCGCTCGACACCTGTCGGAAAAGCTCAATAAGAGCGTGGTGTTAAACGGCTCGGCAACGGATCAAGAGTTATTGCTCGATGAGAATATAGATAAGACCGATGTGTTTTTGGCCCTGACCAATGATGATGAAGTGAATATCATGGCCTCGCTGTTGGCGAAAAAGCTCGGTGCGCGCAAAGTGATGACATTGATCAACAACCCGGTCTATGCCGATCTGATGCAGGGTGGGGTGATTGATATAGCTATCTCACCCCAGCAGGCAACCACCAGCTCGCTGCTCTCTCATGTTCGCCAGGGAGATATGGTCTGTGTGCACTCACTGCGACGTGGTGCCGCAGAGGCGCTGGAAATAATCGTTCACGGTGACGAAAAAAGCTCGAAAGTTGTGGGCCGCGCTATCGGTGATATTAAATCACCGCCCGGGGCCACCCTTGCCGCCTTGGTACGCAACGGTGAGGTGGTCATTGCCCACCATGATACGGTCATCCAGACTGGCGACCATGTGATTGTCTTTGTGGTTGATAAGGCCAACACCAAAGCCATCGAAAAACTGTTCTCCGTGAGCTTCTCATTTTTTTAGGCCAGCAAAAAAATTTAGGGCGTAGCCACTAATGCACCTCAATATCATTGCCAGAGTACTTGGTCTGTTGCTGATGATCTTCAGCTTGACCATGTTGCCACCGATTTTGGTGGCGATTTTATATGGAGAGGCGACTTCATCCACCTTTGCCATCGCCTTTGGCATTACGCTGGCGGTAGGACTGGTATTCTGGCTGCCGTCGAAACAGGTGAACGCAGATATGCGCACCAGGGATGGCTTTTTGATTACGGTTTGCTTTTGGTTGGTGCTGAGTACCTTTGGTGCCCTGCCGCTGATGCTGACCGAGGCGCTCAATCTTAGCTTTATCAATGCGCTGTTTGAGTCAGTTTCCGGACTCACCACCACTGGCGCAACCGTTATCTCAGGGCTCGATGACCTACCTAAATCGATTCTCTACTATCGCCAGCAACTGCAGTGGCTCGGCGGTATAGGTATAGTGGTGATCGCGGTGGCCATTCTGCCAATGCTCGGAGTCGGTGGTATGCAGCTCTATCGCACAGAGACACCGGGACCAATGAAGGACTCCAAGCTGACTCCGCGGATCCGTGAGACGGCCAATGTGTTGTTTAAGATTTACTTGGCCCTGACTGCCGTCTGTGCTCTCGCCTATTGGCTGGCGGGCATGTCCGGCTTCGACGCCATAAGCCATAGTTTTTCCACCGTCTCCATTGGTGGCTTCTCGACCCACGATGCCAGTATTGGCTTCTTTGATAGCTCGGCGATTATGGCCATCTGTGCGTTCTTTATGGTGATCTCCGGGATCAACTTTGCCCTGCATTTCCATGTTTGGCATGATCGCAAAATCTCCCACTACTGGTCAGACCCAGAAGCGCGGATGTATATCTATCTGCTTATAGGTGGCGTGGCTATTACCTGTCTGTATCTCTATTACAGCGGCACCTACGGCTGGAGCGAGAGTATCCGCCAGGGCGGTTTCCACCTGATTTCGATCATGACGACCACTGGTTTTACCACTGATAACTTCAGTGCTTGGCCGACCTTCCTGCCGTTCTTCTTAGTCTTCTTATCATTCTTTGGTGCCTGTGCCGGGTCCACCGGTGGCGGCATCAAGATAGGTCGCATGCTAATTTTGGGCCAGCAATGCATTCGTGAGATCTATCGTCTAGTGCATCCCAATGCGCTACTGCCCATCAAGATTCAAAATCGCCGTATTCCCAGTCGCGTCGCCGATGCGATCTGGGCTTTCTTCGGAGCCTATCTGGCGATCTTCTACTTAATGGTGCTGTTATTGCTGGCGTCTGGTCTCGACTACGTTACCGCTTGGTCGGCCACTGCTGCGTCGCTGAATAACCTCGGCCCTGGATTAGGTGAGGTGGCGATCAACTTCGCTGACCTAAATGGTTTCGCCAAGTGGGTGCTGTGCTGGGGAATGTTACTGGGACGTCTAGAGATCTTTACGCTGCTGGTACTGTTTACGCCAACCTTCTGGAAGAACTAAGCCTGCTGGATCCAATCTGTTAGATCCAGCAGGCTTAATTTTGGCCTCGCTAACTACTTCCCACGAGCCTCGTAATAGGCTTCTTCTGAGATCCCGTGATAGGCCTTAGACTGCTGCGCAAAAGCGCGCATGGAGTCAGTGATGCGCTGGGCCAAAGGATTCTCGGCGGCCATCTCGTCCACTACTATAGCGGAGATGCGCTGCAATTCAGCCAGTACATCGTCGGGCAATTTCTTAACCTGAACCCCATGGGTCTCAACCAGCTCAATCAGCGCCGCATTGTTTCTCGCGGTATATTCATCGAGCATATTCTGGTTGGCAGCACGAGCTGCAGACTCAACAATAGCCTGGAGGTCAGCGGGCAGAGAGTCCAGAGCCTGCTTATTAATAATTAATTCCAGAGTCGGGCCCGGCTCTTGCCAGCCTGGGTAATAGTAGTACTTGGCAATTTGATGAAAGCCAAAGGCCAGATCATTATAGGGACCAACCCACTCGGCAGCGTCGATTTCACCGGTTTGCATAGAGGTGTAGATCTCGCCACCGGAGCGCTGCACGGACATGCCACCGGCGCGGGTAAAGACCTCGCCGCCAAGACCGGGAATACGCATCTTTAGGCCTTTAATATCGGCCATAGAATTAATCTCACGGTTGAACCAGCCGGCCATCTGCACACCTGTATTACCGCCGGCGTAGGGCACTAGATTAAACGGCGCGTAGAGTTCGCGCCACAACTCGAGACCACCGCCGTAATGCAACCAAGCATTCATTTCCTGAGCATTGAGGCCAAAGGGTACAGAGGTAAAAAAGGCACTGGCCGGAACCTTTCCCTGCCAGTAGTAAGCAGCGCCATGGCCCATCTCAGCAGTGCCCTGAGAGACTGCATCAAAGACTTCAAATGCCGGCACCAGCTGTCCGGCACCAAACACTTTAATCTTTAAGCGACCATTGCTCATACGCTCAACGTTTTCCGCAAAGTACTCCGGCGCTAAACCGAGACCGGGAAAGTTTTTCGGCCAGGTCGTAACCAGCTTCCAGCTAAAAGTCTGTGCCGGTTTTGCCTCTGCATTGATATCTGTACTAGTGCTTTCGCCACCACAGCCAATCAGTGCAAGGCACAACAGTGCAGTACAAGTTATACGCATTTTGATCCCCTTATTATTACGCTCGATATTACTAGTGCACTCTATGTTCTTAGAGCGCCATTAGATTGGCCGAGGCTAAAATCAAGATTTTGGTTCCCACATCGGCAAAGCGCACATGCACTCTGGCGCGGGGACCGTTGCCTTCAAAATTTAAAATAACACCCTCACCATAAACCTGATGATTGACCCCCTGGCCTAGTGAGAAACCGGTGTCGTCGCCGGTATCGCTCTGCATAGCACCGTTGAACCCGCTGGAAGCATAGCTGGTAGGGCGGCTAATGGTATTTTGCAGGCGAACTTCTTCAATCACCTCTTTGGGAATATCGCGGACAAAGCGCGACACTGAGTTAAACGACTCGGTACCGTAAATCGAACGGCTTTCGGCAAAGGTGAGATAGAGCTTTTGCATAGCGCGGGTAATGCCCACATAGGCGAGGCGGCGCTCTTCTTCGAGGCGGCCCGGCTCGTCCAATGACATTTTATGAGGGAACAAGTTTTCTTCTACGCCGGCAATAAACACCAGTGGAAATTCCAGGCCCTTGGCACTGTGGAGAGTCATCAACTGCACTGCGTCTTGGTCTTCATCCGCCTGACGGTCACCAGAGTCTAAAGCCACCTGATCGAGAAACTGCGGCAGTATCGGCAGGTCTTTATCTTCGGCTTCGAAATTGCGACAGGCGCCAACCAGCTCTTCCAGGTTTTCCACCCGTGCCTGACCGCGTTCGCCCTTTTCGCGCTTGTGCATCTCGATAAGACCGCTGCGCTGAATAGCATTTTCAGCCTGCTCATAGAGCTCTAACTCGTCAAGCTGGCCGCTCATTTCATTGATCAGTTCCAGAAAAACCGCCACTGCATTGGTCGCTCTGCCGGGCATGCGCTTTTCGGCGACAATCTTTTCCGACGCGCGCCACATGGAAATTTGTTCCTCTCGCGCTAGACCGCGAATGGTCTCAACCGTGCGATCGCCAATACCCCGAGGTGGCACATTAACCACACGCTCAAAGGCAACATCATCGTGGCAGTTCATCATCATCCGCAAATAGGAGAGGGCGTTCTTAATCTCCAGGCGCTCATAAAAACGCTGACCGCCGTAAATGCGGTAGGGAATATCTGCTTGTAGCAAGGCCGCCTCAAGTACTCGGGACTGGGCGTTGGATCTATAGAGAATCGCCGAGTCTTCTCGAAGATTACCCTGATTAACCCAGGTCTGCAGGCGATCGGCAATATAGCGCGCTTCGTCGTGCTCATTAAACGCGGCATAGAGAGCTATGGGCTCCCCCTCACCGGAGTCAGTCCAGAGACTTTTGCCGAGACGCTCAGCATTCTTTGAAATCACCGCATTGGCGGCGGTGAGGATATTCGAGGTGGATCTATAATTTTGCTCCAGCTTCACCGTGTGTGTGTCGGCAAAGTGTCGCTCATAGTGGAGAATATTTTCTACCTTGGCGCCACGCCAGCCATAGATAGACTGATCGTCGTCACCCACAGCGGTCACACCACTGACCTTGCCGGCGAGCAGTCTCAGCCAGGCATACTGCACCGCATTGGTATCTTGAAACTCGTCGACCAATATATGCTGGAAGCGCTGTTGGTAATGGTCGAGCACCGCAGGATGATCCCGCCATAGCTCCAGGGCGCGCAGCAATAGCTCAGCGAAGTCAATCACACCGAGGCGATTACAGACCTCTTCATATTCCCGATAGATACGCAACATGGTGGCCATGTGAGGATCGCCGGTTTCTTGGATATGGGCTGCGCGCAACCCCTCATCCTTTTGCCCATTGATCCACCACTGGGCTTGCTTCGGCGGCCAGCGCTGTTCGTCCAGATCCATGCTGCGCATCACCCGCTTCACCAGACGCAACTGATCGTCGGAGTCGAGGATCTGGAAATTTTCTGGCAGTTTGACGTCTTTCCAGTGGGCCTTTAACAGACGATGGGCCAGGCCGTGAAACGTCCCCACCCACATGCCACGCAGTGACATGCCCATCAACTCATCGATGCGCTCACGCATTTCACGAGCCGCCTTGTTGGTGAAGGTCACCGCCAAGATAGAGTAGGGGGAGAGATTATCTACCTGAATCTTCCAGGCGATACGATGCACTAACACGCGAGTCTTGCCACTACCTGCGCCGGCCAACACCAAAAGGTGCTGTTTGTCGCTGGTAACCGCTTCTTCTTGCGCCGGGTTTAACTTGTCGAGTATCGAGGTAACATCCATAGCGCAGTATTCTAACAACATGTTCTCGCTAGTTGTTGGCCATTGTTGGGTTTACTCGAGTTTATTCGTCGGCCTGACCTAAACAGGCTTAAATATTTTTTACTACAAAACTGGCATTAATCAGGGTTTTCTTGTAAATTTTTTACATAACCTGCTTGGCTCGACTATTAGCTC
>JAFMBU010000210.1 GCA_017858295.1 Porticoccaceae bacterium
CCGAGACCGAGAATCTGTGGAATCCAGACCCCAACCAAGCCACAAATAGTTGCCGCAATAAAAGGCAATAGCAGTGGCGAAGTATTCATCTTGGCGGCAGTTTGTGCTGAGTAACGCAGCGCACCCATAAAGCATATCGCCACCAGGGCAAAGGCCGGCGCTAGCATAACCAACACCGGCACTACTTCCGCTAGGGGGGGTAGCACAGAGCTAATTTCAAAGGTGGTGGTATGGGGAAACCACTGATTTCCCAGCGCACTTGCCGACACCGACGCTACAGTGATGGGTGCAATGGCTCTTACAGAGAAGTGTCTAAGGATTGCCTCATGGGCAAAAATGACCCCGGCAATGGGCGCGTTAAAACCAGCAGAAATAGCTGCAGCAACACCGCAGCCGAGATAAATCTCATGGGATAGGCGGCTGGAAATAAAGCGCTTAACCCAGATGCCCATAGTTGCACCAAAGTGCACAATTGGTCCGTACTGGCCCACAGAGCCGCCGCCGCTGGCTGAGGCAAAGGCAGCAAGTGTCGAGGCTAAGCCGGTCTTGATATCCAGCGGTTCGTTGACTTGATGGGCGGCATACATGGAGTCTGCCGGGCCAGCCCAGCGCGCAATGCCGAGTCCGGTTTTGAGTACCACCACCACGGCTGCCGCAGCCCATAAAAATATCACGCTGGAAAATGAGACAGTCTCACCGGCAAGTGTCACGGACAGCATGTCGCTGGCTTCTCGCTGCTGACCAAACCATTGCACACCTATGACAAACAGGTTGGACACCAGAGCGAGCACTCCTCCAATAAGTCCGCCGATCAAAATAATAATCATCACTTCAACCAAAGCATCACGTACTTTGCGCATGAAACTGATACTCCCCAAATAATTTTTAGCCAACGGCCGCAGAACAGCTTATCCAGTAGAGGCTGCGGGGTCAAAGATTCCGCGCTGTCAGCGATAAAGCCAGCACGTAAGTTTAGCTGATTTGGATGGAATGTTTATAAATGCTGTATATGTAGCGTATTTAGTTACAATAGGGCTCCAAAGAAGTTTGCTTAACGGATACCTGAGACTTGGCCGTGGGGCCAAGATTGGTTATAGATTCCAGATTGCGACTGTTTTAAGCTGAGCGCAGAAGCTTAAAAATAAACTTGATTTAAGCTGCTGCACAGAGACGAGAAATTATTTTTTGACCAGTTCGCAAAAAATTATCGGCCAGAGCATTGCCATCGAAGAGCTGCGTACGCTTATCGAAATGGTTGGGCCGAGCGAGTCCACGGTATTGATTCTCGGTGACAGCGGTACCGGTAAAGAGCTGGTTGCCCGCGCATTACATGATTCATCAACTCGCGCTGGGGGGCCGTTTATACCGGTTAACTGTGGTGCTATCCCCAGAGATCTTCTTGAAAGTGAATTATTTGGCCACCGTAAAGGTTCGTTCACCGGAGCTATTGCGGACCGCAAAGGGCGCTTTGAGCTGGCCAATAAAGGCACTTTGTTTTTAGATGAGATTGGCGATATGCCCATCGATCTGCAGGTAAAGTTATTGCGCGTACTCCAAGAGCGTCAGATTGATCCCGTCGGCTCGCTGCTGTCGATACCGATTGATGTGCGCGTGTTAGCCGCAACGCACAAAGATATTGTCGGCCTGATGGAGAAATCACTGTTCCGTGAAGATCTTTACTATCGACTCAATGTTATGCCAATCGAGATTAAAACTCTCAGTGAGCGAGTGGACGATGTGCCGGTGTTGTTTGAGTATTTCGCCAAACAGCATATCGTAGATGGTAAAAAACCGATTAGATTACATCCTACTTCCATGCAGCTATTTTTAGATTACAGCTGGCCCGGCAATGTGAGAGAGCTGGCTAATCTTGTCGACCGCTACTCGTCACTCTACCCAGGTCAGGAGGTGGATCTGCGCAACGTTATTCCGAGCATGGTACCGCCGGGCATCCGCGCCCTGGCCAGTTGGCCGCAAGCAAATGCTGAGCAGCGCCCTGCACCCAAAGCAGTGACTGACTATGTCAGTTCGTCAGAGCCCCTCGGCGCCGAACTATTCGCGGCCATCAGTGGCGCGTCTGAGGCTGAAAGCCTAGATCGGATTAACGATGCCCAGCTCAACTATGAAGTTGAGCAGACCATTTTGTTAGCTCAGGGGGGCGGTGCATTTCCTGAAGAGGGTTTGCAGTTGAAGCAGCATCTGCTTGATATAGAGTGTAATCTTATCCGTCACGCCCTCAGCAACGCTGGTGGCAATGTCTCAAAAACTGCACGCATGCTCAATCTGCAGCGCACCACTCTAATCGAAAAAATCAACAAGCACGGCCTTGCCGACAGCGCTTAATCCGTTTTTTTTCTGTTTTAAATTTTTCTCAACTTCAGTCCTAGGTGGCAAATCTTTGCCGTCAGCGCGGCCATTAGAGCCGAAGCGGTGTCAGATTGCCGACGGCTTGCCGCTGGCAATAAGCTGACGGTTTCTTGCCACTCTTTATCTAACACCTTGTATTAAAAGCAAAAAGTTGATTGGCACGCAAATTGCTAAAGTCCTAGTACGCAACAAATTCAAACACATAAACGCGTTTATTGGGGAAAGGTAAGCAACCGTGACTGATCACAAAATGATTGATGTTATTTGGTTCGATTCGAATCGACCGCTATCGCCTGCTGAGGTGATGTGCTTTGCCGAGCAGGGTTTAGCCATAACCCAGGCCGATATCACAGAGCCAGCGAAGGCAGCACTATTTAGTGCTCAGCTGATTGTTGTGACCCTCACCCAGTCAACTCAGGAGCTAAAAGAGTTGCAGTCGCATCTTGCGGCGGCAAACAGTTCGGCGCCAATTATTGCGCGAGTCGATCGCAGCAACTTTGAGTTGGGCATTAGTGCAATGCGCGAAGGCGCGCTGACGGTTATCTCTGAGGGTGCCTTTAAAGCCGACGAGTGGGCTGAAGTGTTAGAGCTGGCACAGTGTCAGCCGGTAAAAAATAATTCCCAGCAAGCGTTTGTCTTTGCCGACCCAGTGAGCCGCAATTTACTAGCGCTGGCAGAGCGAGTTGCCCAGGTGGATGTAACCGTATTGGTTACCGGACCAACAGGGGCAGGTAAAGAGGTGCTGGCGCGGATTCTTCACGATGCCTCAGCGCGGCATCAGGGTCCTTTTGTCGCCTTTAACTGTGCGGCTATGCCAGAGAATCTGATTGAAGATATGTTGTTTGGTCACGAGAAGGGCTCCTTTACTGGCGCCTCCAAAGTGCAGCCGGGT
>JAFMBU010000211.1 GCA_017858295.1 Porticoccaceae bacterium
TTTTAATTGACACAATAAGTGCCACAACTTAAGCTGTGGCCAAAATAACAATAGTGGGAGTGACATAGATGGATATTAATTTTTCAGCCGAAGATCTTGCCTTTAGAGATGAAGTGCGTGATTTTTTTGCCACAGAGTTCGACGCGGAAACCGCCCAGCGCTTGAGTGGCGTGCAGAGTGCCGACTACAAGCCAGCCATTGTTAGCTGGCAGAAGAAGCTCCATGCCAAGGGTTGGATTGCACCGGGTTGGCCAAAAGAGTATGGCGGCACGGGTTGGAGCGCGACTCAAAAATTTATCTATGAAACTGAGCGCGGCGCCGCGGGTATTCCCGATGTGGTGCCATTCGGTTTGAAGATGGTTGCCCCGGTGATTTTCACCTTTGGCACCGAAGAGCAGAAAGCGCGCTTTTTGCCGAGTATTCTCTCCAGCGACGACTGGTGGTGTCAGGGTTATTCTGAGCCGGGCGCCGGATCAGATTTGGCCGCTTTAACGACCTCCGCTGAATATGCTGGTGACAACTACCTGGTCAATGGTGCCAAGATCTGGACCACCTTTGCCCAGTATGCCGACTGGATTTTTTGTCTGGTTCGCACCACCAAAGATATGCGCAAGCAGCAGGGTATTAGCTTTCTGTTGATCGATATGAAAACACCGGGTATCACGGTTAAGCCGATCGTGACTATCGATGGCAAGCACAGTCTCAACGAAGTGCATTTTGAAAATGTCTTGGTTCCCCGCGACAACTTGATCGGCGAGCAGGACAAAGGTTGGACCTACGCCAAGGCACTGTTGGCCCATGAACGCACTGGTATGGCTGAAGTGGCTGATTCCAAACGTTTGCTGCGCACCCTCAAGCAGCGGGCTACTGAAGAGGTTAACGGCGGTCAGGCGATGATCAATGATCCCATATTCCAGTTGCGTCTGTCGGATATCGAGATGGAGCTGATGGCGCTTGAGTACACCGAGCTCCGTGTGTTTGCCTCAATGGCTGGTGGCGGTATGCCGGGGCCCGAGTCTTCACTGTTGAAAATTAAAGGCACTGAAATCGCTCAGGCGATTCACGAGTTGCAGCTGCAGCTGGCCGGCAGTTACGGCGGAGCGCTGCAAGCTGTGGAGGGGGACCTAACCGGCGAAGAGCTGGGTCATGGTTTTGCTGGCGAAGCTCGCGGCAGATATATGTATGGCCGCGCCGCAACCATCTATGGTGGTTCCAATGAAGTGCAGCGCAATGTAATTGCCAAAGCCGTGCTTGGCCTTTAGGCCCCAACAGATTTCCGGAGTATAGAGTAATGAATTTCGAGTTTTCAGAAGAACAAACCATGATCAAAGACAGCGTTGCGCGTTTTGTGCGTGACGAATATGACATTGATACACGCCGTAAAATCATCAATTCAGAAGAGGGCATCAGCCGCGAATTCTGGAATACGTTTGCCGAGTTGGGTTGGTTGTCTGTTCCCTTCGCTGAAGAGTACGGTGGCTTTGGTGGCACAGTGGAAGATTTGGCTGCGGTCATGGAAGAGCTGGGTAAAGGTATAGTGGTGGAGCCCTATGTCTCCACTGTTGTAATGTTTGGTGGTCTGCTGGCTGCATCCACTAACAACGCCCTCAAAGAAGCGGTTATTCCAACCGTGATCGATGGCAGCTGCATGGGCTCCTTTGCCTTTGCCGAGCGCCAATCGCGCTACGAGATGGCCGATGTGGCCACCACTGCAGTGGCCGCTGATGGCGGTTACCGTCTCGACGGTGAAAAAACTGTTGTGAGTAATGGCGGCAGTGCCAATAAGTTTGTCGTCAGTGCGCGCACTAGCGGTGGACAGTTTGATCATCAGGGCGTGAGCCTATTTTTGGTCGATGCTGCAGCTGATGGTGTTTCGGTTAAGAGTTATAAGACGATGGATGGCCAGCGTGCAGCCACGGTTACTTTAGCCAATGTGGTGGTGGCTGAAGATCAGCTGCTTAACGCTGTGGGCGAAGGTATGGACCTAGTCGATCAGGTTATGCCGTCGATGCTGATGGCTCTGAGTGCAGAGGCTCTGGGTATTATGTCGACTCTGAACAGCATTACTGTGGACTATTCAAAAACCCGTCAGCAGTTTGGTTCGCCAATTGGTTCCTTCCAGGTTCTGCAGCACCGTATGGTTGATACCTTTATGTCCTGCGAACAGGCCAAGTCGATGCTCTATCGCAGTCTCTGTCAGGCGAATGAATGCGCATCTGATGAGAGTGCCGACAAAGGTGAATTTATGAAGTCTGTGCATGCGCTGAAGGTCACTATGGCTAAGGCGGGTAAGCAGATTGGTGAAGAGGCGATCCAGTTGCACGGCGGTATTGGTTTGACCGACGAATTGAATATTGGCCACTTTGTAAAACGTCTGATGACTATCAATGTGACCCTTGGTGATCGTGACTTCCATCAAAAGAAGTTTAATCAACTAAGTTACTCAGCCTCGTGATTATCCTTGCTGGAGTTGTGTTGGTAGGGCTGGTGCTTGGATTGCTGGCTTATATTTTTACCCGAGACAGTCTCAGCAAATATGATCTTCCTCAGGGGCAGCGTTTTAGTCCCGCGGATGCCACTGCCGTCGCAGCTTCTGCGGCGGCGGTTGCGGCGCTGAATAAGCGTCTTCGCGGTGCCAGTGGTCCGCTTGAAAAGCTGCCCTGGTCACAGCGTATTCACTCCATGCGTGAAACCATGGATACCTTCTTTGCCGGTGCCGAAACCACTAGTGTGGTGACGCCGGTGGATGCTGCTGGTGTTCCCTCTGAATGGGTTGTTGCTCCCGGTGCCGATAGCAGTCGCCGGTTTCTGTATATTCATGGCGGTGCTTTTATGGCCGGCAGCCCTAAGGGCTATCGGGTTCTCACTGATAAATTATCTGCGCTAACCAACAGTGCTGTGCTGGCTATCGACTACCGTCTGATGCCTGAAAACAAGCGTCTAGATTGCGTTGAAGACTGTCGTGCTAGCTACGATTGGATGCTTGAAAATGGTCCTCGGGGGCCGGATGCTGAAACCTTGGAGTCGCCAAGTGCTGTATTGGTTGCTGGCGATTCTGCGGGTGGCAATCTGACTTTGGTTCTGCTGGCTTGGATTCGTGACAATCAACGCCCTGTGCCCAATGCTGCTCTGGCGCTGTCGCCGGTGACTGATGCGCGCTTTGTGAGTCCGAGTATTCGCGGCAATTTAGATTCCGATGTGATTCTTCGACCTCTGGCTAAGCGTTTAGCTTGGGTGCCTGGGTTT
>JAFMBU010000212.1 GCA_017858295.1 Porticoccaceae bacterium
GAGGTAATCACACCAATATGCGACACCGAATCTGGCATTGGCTTTTTATGTTGATTATCAAACAACCCCTCATCACTGAGCTTTTGCTTAAGCTGCTCAAACTGCCGCTGCAGCGCACCAAAGCCCGCCTCTTCCATATGCTCAATAACCAGCTGATACTCGCCGCGGCCCTCATAGAGACCTGCCCGACAGCGCACCAACACCTGAGTGCCATTGGCCGGCTTAAAACCCACCCGCTGATTGGAATTGCGAAACATGGCGCAGCGCACCTGAGCCTGATCATCTTTTAGGGTCAAATACCAATGCCCGGAAGCAGGGCGGGCAAAATTTGAAATCTCACCCTCCACCCACAGCAGCGGCAGCTGAGTTTCGATAAGATGACGCACGCTGCGATTAAGCTGGCTGACGCTAAAGATTTGACGTTCTGAAGGATTAGTTATCATGCTGCTATTGTAGGGACGCAGACTACTTTAAGTCACGGTTTTATCTGGCCTTTTAACTTGCTCTAGCAGCCCAAATAGTTGTTTACCTTAGGATAGGCGCTGATTTATAATGCAGCGCTTACTTTTTAAAACCTCGCTGAGGTAAGCGTCCCCTTATGTTACGCATTTCCCATGAAGCTTTAACCTTTGACGATGTACTGTTGGTACCCGGCTACTCTGCTGTTACAGCAAAAGATGTGTCGACCCACTCGCAGTTGACTCGTGGCATCACCATGAATATTCCCCTGGTCTCAGCGGCCATGGACACAGTCACCGAAGCGCGTCTGGCCATTGCTATCGCTGCAGAAGGCGGTGTCGGTATTATTCATAAAAGCATGACCATCGAACAGCAGGCCAAAGAAGTCCTGGCAGTTAAAAAATATGAGAGTGGTGTGGTCAAAGACCCCTTCACTATTCAGGCTGATGCTACCCTTGCCGAACTCTACGCCCTTACTGTGGCTAATAATATCTCCGGTCTGCCAGTTCTCGAGGACGGCAACCTAGTGGGAATAGTCACTCGCCGGGATGTGCGCTTTGCTACCGATATGGATGCGCTGGTGACCTCAGTTATGACGCCCAAACCAGAGCTAGTCACGGTCAAAGAGGGTGCCGAGCCCGACGAAGTGCGCGCACTGCTCCATGAACATAGAATTGAAAAAGTATTGGTCGTCAACGACGCCTTTGAACTCAAAGGTCTAATCACCGTCACCGATATAGATAAAGCCGAGCAGCACCCCAATGCCTGTAAAGACGATCAGGGCCGACTCCGTGTTGGCGCCTCAGTGGGTGTAGGTGAGGGCACAGATGAGCGCGTTGCTGCGCTGGTCAATGCCGGTGTTGATGTCTTAGTGGTAGATACCGCCCACGGTCACTCAAAGAATGTTCTCGATCGCGTCACCTGGATCAAGGCCAACTTTCCCGATGTTCAAGTTATAGGTGGCAACGTAGCCACTGGTGCTGGCGCTAAAGCCCTGGCCGATGCCGGAGCCGATGGCGTCAAAGTAGGTATAGGTCCAGGTTCAATCTGTACCACGCGAATCGTTACAGGTATTGGCGTGCCGCAGATCACGGCTATTGCCGATGCAGTCGCCGCTCTTGCAGGCACAGGGGTTCCAGTGATTGCCGATGGCGGTATCCGCTACTCTGGTGATATGTCCAAGGCCGTTGTCGCCGGTGCCAGTGCAGTGATGATGGGTTCCATGTTGGCCGGTACTGAAGAAGCGCCGGGAGAGATTGAAATCTATCAGGGGCGCTCCTACAAATCCTATCGCGGCATGGGCTCTCTGGGTGCCATGGCACGCAATCAGGGATCCAGTGATCGCTACTTCCAAGATGTTAATGACGGCGCTGAGAAATTGGTTCCTGAAGGCATCGAAGGTCGAGTACCCTACAAGGGCCCAGTATCCGCCATTATCCACCAGATGATGGGTGGTCTGCGCTCAGCAATGGGTTACACCGGTTGTAGCACCATGGACCAGATGCGCACCGAACCTGAATTTGTTCGCGTGACCTCAGCTGGTACCAGCGAGAGCCATGTGCACGATGTGCAGATTACTAAAGAAGCGCCAAACTATCCGGCCGGTGGCCGATAGCGGGTTGCTGTCGACTTAGTTGTTGGGATTTAAAGAAGGCTGCGCCGTAATGCCGCAGCCTTTCTTTTTAGTAAAAACTTTTGAAATCTTTATATGAAGGTTAATTAATGTCAGATCTACATTCGCAAAAAATTCTTATTCTTGATTTTGGATCCCAGTACACCCAGCTAATTGCTCGTCGTGTACGTGAAATTGGTGTGTTCTCTGAGATCCGTGCTTGGGATATTACCGAAGAAGAAATACGCGAATTTAACCCCAAAGGTATTATTCTTTCCGGTGGCCCAGAATCAGTGACCGGTGGCGCTTCAGCACCCCGCGCGCCAGACTGCGTATTCACAATGGGACTTCCTGTATTGGGTATTTGCTACGGCATGCAAACCATGGCTGGCCAGCTCGGCGGAAAAGTCGACACGTCCAATATCCGCGAATTTGGTTATGCCCAGGTTAAAGTGGAAAACGAATCAGCCTTGCTAAAAGACATTAAAGACCATATTGGTCATGAGGGTGAATCACTACTCGATGTGTGGATGAGCCACGGCGATAAAGTAGTTGTCATGCCTGAAGGCTTCAGCCTGATGGCTTCGACTCCGTCGTGCCCCATCGCCGGCATGGTCAATGAAGAGAAAAAATTCTACGGTATTCAGTTCCACCCTGAAGTGACTCACACCCTTCAGGGAGAGCGTATGTTCCAACACTTCGCGCTAGAAATCTGTGGCTGCGAAGGCCTCTGGACCGCCGCCGCGATTATCGAAGATCAGATCGCCCGGGTAAAAGAACAGGTGGGTGACGACCATGTACTGCTGGGTCTCTCTGGCGGTGTGGACTCCTCCGTAGTCGCAGCGCTACTGCACAAGGCCATTGGCGATCAGCTTACCTGCGTCTTTGTCGACAACGGCCTGTTGCGCAAAAATGAAGGCGACATGGTCATGGAAATGTTCGCCAAAAATATGGGTGTTAAGGTGATTCGGGCCAATGCTCAGGACAAGTTTTTAGACGGTCTGGCAGGGGTCAGTGATCCCGAGAAAAAACGTAAAGTCATAGGCAACACCTTTATCGAGATTTTTGATGAAGAGTCCCACAAAATAGATAATGTGAAGTTCCTCGCTCAGGGCACTATTTATCCCGACGTGATTGAATCCGCCGCCTCAAAAACCGGCAAAGCCCA
>JAFMBU010000213.1 GCA_017858295.1 Porticoccaceae bacterium
TCTGTGCGGTCATTGAAAAAAGATTTAATTTTTTCTGGGTATTTCGAAATGCGGTTATTTCCTCGACAATCGCTTGAGGTACATCGGGACTGTAGGGCAAACCGGTATTGCCGATTGCCACGCGGACAAAGCGCTCGCCGTTATCGGCCACCATGCGCAGGCCAATTAGTCCGCCCCAGTCCTGACCAAAAAAAGTCACATTGGAAAAATCATTTTGCACCAGCCACTGATTCATCCAATCCACCTGGCGCTGGTATGTGTAATCTTCCCGCGCTGCAGGTTTATCAGATTTGCCATAGCCGGGCAGATCAGGAGCAATCACCCGAATGCCGGCTTTGACTAAATGGGGAATCATGCGTGCGTAAAGATAACTCCATACTGGCTGTCCGTGCATGCACAGAATCACCGGGCCATCTTGTGGGCCTTCATCTATATGGTGGATTCTAAGATCGCTGCCGTCGTGAGTTTTGACCGCAGTGTAGTGGGGTTCGAAAGGATATTCGGGAATATTGTCAAAACAGTGGTCAGGGGTTCTTAGGATTTCCATCAGTGTCTCCGCACAGTTAGGACATTGTTTTTCTCGAGTATAACGCAGCGAGAATAGGATCACAGTTGCGCTGTCGAGAGGACGTTGGTTTGCAATCTATTGACAGCTGTCCAGTGGGTCACAACAAAGCTTGCATGCGGCTCTGATGGGGAATAGTCTGAAGACTAAACAGAATAAAATCAAAGCAAAAAAACTGACTTTGATGCTCATAGCAGCCGCTTTTATAGCGCACTCTACAAAAGGTAAAGCAGATGACTGAAGCATGGATTATTGACGCCTGTCGCACTCCCCGCGGTATTGGCAAGCCGGGCCGTGGCGCCCTTACCTCCATTCACCCTCAGCGACTGGGTTCCACTGTGCTTAAAGCCCTGGCTGAGCGCAATAACGTCAATACAGCTGAAGTAGCCGATGTTATCTGGGGCTGCAATGTTCAGCGCGGCCAAAATGGCAATGATATGGGCCGTATGTCGGCGCTTGATGCTGGCTATGACCAGACCTCCAGCGGAGTGACGTTGGATCGTTTCTGCGGCTCCGGAATTACCACAGTAAACATGGCAGCGGCGTCGATTATGTCGGGCATGGAGGATCTAGTAGTCGCCGGTGGCTGCGAAATGATGTCTGGCTATGGTTTGCTCAGTGGTGAGGTTTCCCCTTTTGTGGATTCTGGGAATGAGCATTTGCGCGAGATGTATGGTCAGTCCCATCAGGGCATCTGTGCCGATACTATCGCCACTATTGAGGGTATTTCTCGAGAAGATCTGGATAGTCTGGCTGCAGTCAGTCAACAGCGCGCCGCCCAGGCTATGGCCAATGGCCATTTCGATAAGAGTTTGGTGCCGGTGTACCACGACGACGGCACTCTGGCGTTGGATAAAGATGAATTTCCCCGCCCCAGCACCACTCTTGAAAGTCTCAGTCAGTTAAATCCTTCCTTTGAAAAGCTGGCCCAGATGCCTCTGGATGAAAAAGGCACCACCTACGCTAAATTAATGGCAGTGAAATACCCAGATGTACAAATCAAGCATGTGCACCACGCCGGCAACTCCTCAGGAGTCGTGGACGGTGCCGCTGCGGTACTCCTGGCCTCACCAGAATACGCGACTAAGCAGGGCTGGAAACCACGAGCCAAAGTTGTCGCCTTCTGTAATATGGGCGACTGCCCCTCACTGATGCTCAATGCGCCAGTGCCGGCGGCCAAGCGGGTGTTGGCTAAAGCTGGATTGGAAAAGAGCGATATAGATCTCTGGGAAATCAATGAAGCCTTTGCCGTGGTTGCGGAGAAGTTTATTCGCGATCTGGAGCTGGACCGTGACACTGTCAATGTAAACGGTGGGGCTATGGCCCTGGGCCATCCCATCGGCGCAACAGGTGCTGTGTTGATTGGCACCATGGTCGATGAGTTAGAGCGACGCCAACTGAAGCGCGGCCTAATCACTATGTGTGCTGGCGGCGGAATGGCGCCAGCGATTATTGTTGAGCGTATGTAGGGAGTTTGCCATGAGCAACGATCAGACAGAGTCTTTTACCCCAGTAGATGTGGCGATTAAGCCGCGCAATCGGCAGCATGATTTGGCTGCGGCGCTCAAGACTGACTGGATGCGCAAGGATGTCTTTGCCACGGCTTGGTTTAATGCCATGTCGATTACGTTTCCTCTCGGCGAACAGTTTTTTATTAACTCGGTGCGCCACTACCGTGATCGCATTAGCGATCCCAAGCTGCAGGACGAGGTGCGTCAGTTTTTCAGTCAAGAGGCGGTGCACCTCCGTGAACACAAGCGTTACAACGAAATGCTCTGTGAGCTGCGCGGCTATGATCTTGAAAAACTTGAAGGCCCATTGCGTCGACGTATGGGCTGGGTGAAAAAAAATGTACCGGCTCGGGAACAGCTCGCTGGAACCGTAGCCGTGGAGCATTTAACTGCAGTGTTAGCGGAAAAAGCGCTGGGTGATAAGGGTATTTTTGCCGATGCTGACCCCGCCATGCGCGAGCTCTGGCAGTGGCACTCGGTGGAGGAGATGGAGCACAAGGCAGTGGCCTTTGATGTCTATCGTGCTATCGGCGGCACAGAGAAAATGCGTCGCGCCGCCATGCGCCGCAGCACATTGTTTCTGACCTGGGATATTCTCCATGGGGTGCGTCATATCTTGAAGTGCGACGGCAAGCTGTGGAGCCCGAAAGTCTGGCTCTCAGGTCTGCGGTTTTTGTTCGGTAAGCAGGGCATATTGCGAGGCACCTTGGCTCCTTACAGGGCGTTCTTTGGTGAGGATTTTCATCCTTGGCAAGAGGATACCAGTGAGTTGATTGCTCGATGGGAATTGCAGCAGCAGTAGTTTACTCCCGTAATATTCGGGAAAAAAGGCTCTAAAAGAAGCTAGAAGAAGCTAAAAGTCGCGATAAGACGTAAAAATAGCAGTTTGAGTTAAATTGGGGGGTGAGTTTAATGTTAGATTTAAATTATCCATACAGGCTAGCAACCCTGTTGATGGTCTCTTTCGCCGTCATGCCCTTGCCGTCTCTTGCCGAGGGTTATGAACCTGAAGCCCTCAAAAGCGGTCGTGTGGATCCCAGCCTGCATCTGCAGCAGGGCAGCGATCAGCTGGTAGCGCAAAAAATCAATCAGGTTATCTACAAGGCTACCGGCTTTGGCAATACCTTTATGGTGGTTACCAACGAAGGCAATGTGATAATCG
>JAFMBU010000214.1 GCA_017858295.1 Porticoccaceae bacterium
ATATTGGCTTCACTGAGACTGGCTTTACCGGATATTTTTTTAAGACTATCGGATAGCCGATCGCTGAGGTTTTCAAACATTGCCATGAGAATTTTTCCGACTATTTATAGATGCGCAGCATTATAGCAATTAATTGCCGCAACTCTTCACCCGGCTGCCTGAATATGCCACACTCTTTTCAAATTAATAGCGACCCTAATGTAATGACCAGCCTACTTGCCAGTGCAGCGATCGCGATATACCTCTTAGCTTTTGGCTATCAGGTTCTGCAGCTGCGCAAACAGATTAACATTCCGACTCTAGCTCTTGAGATAGCGACGGCCTTGGCGATTGTCTTGCACAGCCTGGCAGTGGCGGATTTCCTGTTTAGCTCGGAGGGTCTAGATCTCAGCCTGCTGAAGATCTTTGCGCTGATTTCATTAATAATTAATGTGGTGATGTTTTGTAGTGGGCTCAAGAAGCCCATACACAGTCTCAATCTTTTCCTGTTTCCGATTTCTGCGCTGGCTATCGCTGCCGCCCTCTCTAGTGCCAGCACCAAAACTGCGGTAATGCTGGCTCCGAGCATGCAGCTGCATGTGCTGCTCTCTATCCTGGCCTATAGCCTACTTGCCATGGCGGCCCTGCAAGCGGCCCTAATGGGCTATCAGAACTGGCAACTCAAACATAAGCACCAGAACTTGCTGATGCGCACCTTCCCGCCGCTACAGAGCATGGAAGCCCTTTTATTTGAGCTGATCTGGGCTGGTGAGTTAATGCTCACCCTATCGCTGCTCAGCGGATTTATTTTCTATGAGGATTTTTTCGCCCAGAAGCTATTACACAAAGTAGTGTTTAGCCTGGCGGCTTGGGCTTTCTTTGGCGTCCTTCTCTGGGGCAGACAGGTTCAGGGTTGGCGGGGTAAAACTGCCATACGCTGGACCTGGGCCGGCTTTATCGCCATCGTTTTGGGCTATGTGGGCAGTAAAGTGGTTTTAGAGTTCTTGCTAGTCTAAGCCAGTGCTCTTAACTGCTGTCAGTCTCGGGTGTAAAACTCTATTGCTAAAAGCAAAAAACTACTTCAACATGATCAACCCGTTTATTAAAGGCTTCTAATTCTTGGACGTTTCCGATTCGTCGATGCTGTGGTTAACGCTCTTCATCCTGCTACTTGTGTCTGCATTTTTCTCCGGCTCTGAAACCGGCATGATGTCGCTCAATCGCTATAGACTGAGACATCAACGCAAAAAAAGCGCCGGCGCACGCCGTGCAGCAAAACTCCTGGCCACTCCTGACCGCCTGATCGGGCTAATCTTGATTGGCAATAATGCGGTTAATATTCTCGCCGCCATTATTGCAAATGCCCTGGCCATTATTTATGTGGGTGAAACCGCGGCGCCCTGGGTGGCCACTGCAACTCTGACCATTCTGGTGCTAGTGTTTGCTGAGGTGACTCCAAAGACCATTGCCGCCCAGTATCCGGAATGGTTTGCTTTTAAAGCCAGTCATATCCTTAAACCTCTGCTGACACTTTTCTGGCCGCTGGTGTGGGCCATAAACAAACTCACTAATGGGCTGGTGAAACTACTTGGTTTTGATCCCAACTCGTCACGTGACGATGGTCTTGATACTGAGGAGTTGCGTTCGGTAGTCGACCTCTCCGGGCATAAAATGTCCGATAGTCACCAGGGCATGCTGAAAGGTATTCTTGATCTAGAGAATGTCACGGTTGAGGATATTATGATTCCTCGCAACGAGATTAACGGTCTGGATATAGAAGATGAGCCGGACGTCTTAATGGCAAAGCTGTTTAAGTCTGAATATACCCGCATGCCGATCTATGATGGCGATATCAATAATATTATTGGTATCTTCCATATCCGCAAGGCCAACCACTTGGCGCGTGCGGAGCAAGTGACGCACGGGGCAATCAAGCGTTTTGCCGAAGAGCCCTATTTTATTCCTGCAAGCACTACGCTAACGACTCAGCTGTTAAATTTTAAAACGACCCGCAATCGCTTTGCTGTGGTGGTCGACGAGTATGGCGAAGTTAAAGGACTAGTAACACTGGAAGATATTCTTGAGGAAATTGTTGGAGATTTCACTACCAATACCGCGGACGAGGCCGATGAAATTTTGGCCCGCGGTGATAGCAGTTACCTAATTGATGGTGTCGCTACCATTCGTGAGATTAACAAAGCCACTGGATGGAGTCTGCCCACCGACGGCCCAAAGACGCTCAATGGCTTAGCGCTTGAGCAGCTGGAGAGTATTCCCGACGGCAATGTCAGCTTTATGGTGAACGGATATCGATTTGAAACTGAAGAGATTAACGGCACTATGATTAAGAGAATCGCGGTTAAGCTGATAAATAAAAAGCCGGTGCAAGCAGACGAATAAGCCACTCTGCTCGTTAACATTTAGGCCCTAGTAAAACGGATTGACCTTGCGGTTGCGTTCTCCGCAGGCGATAACCACGTCGCGACGCTGATCATTATCCAGCACAGCCCAGATTCTGATCTCCTCTGAGGTCCTGTAGCAACCGACGCAGACATCCTCATCGTTTAACATGCACACTGAGTTACAGGGCGATTTAACCGGTTTATCCGACATTAGCGCTCTACCTCTACAAGCTCATCTAACATGACTGTTCCTTTATGGGCATAACCCGCCGCTGAGCCGAGCAACATGGCTCGCGCCTGCTCATCTAGCTGGCGAACAACTTTCCCCGGAGAACCTACAACCAAGGACCCATCGGGAATGACGCTGCCTGCTTTAACCAATGTGTTGGCACCAATAATACAGTCGCTACCAACCTTTGCGCCATCGAGGATTACCGCGTTGATTCCAATCAGAGTTCGGTCACCCACCTCAGTGCAGTGGATCATCGCATTGTGACCGACGGTGACATCTTCACCAATAATTAGAGGCTGACCCGGATCGCAATGGAGCACAGCACCATCCTGAATATTGCTTCGCGCGCCCACTTCGATATGGTCGCAGTCGCCGCGAATCACCGCATTAAACCAGACGCTGGAATGCTCTTTAAGGGTCACCTGACCTATCACATCTGCGCTCTGAGCGACAAAAACGGTGGCATCAATAACAGGGCTCTGCTCGCCAATTCGGTAGATCATTGTGGTCCTCGCTTTTTTAACTGTTCGCTCTGGCGCAACTGCTCTATGCGCTCATGACTGGGATAGTCTAGGTGGATATTCGCTTCTAAGGTGG
>JAFMBU010000215.1 GCA_017858295.1 Porticoccaceae bacterium
TTTTTCCGCAATCCGGATAACTTGTCTATTATCAATGCATTGCGTGAATCCGGTGTCAGCTGGGACGATATAGATATCAGCGCTCAGGATTCCCAACCCCTAAAAGGTCAGACCTGGGTCTTGACCGGCGGCATGGAAATTATGAGTCGCGCCGAGGCCAAAGATCGATTACAGGAGCTCGGTGCCAAGGTGGCGGGCAGTGTGTCGGCGAAAACCTCTCAGGTGGTGGCAGGGCCCGGAGCCGGTTCAAAGCTGACCAAGGCTCAGTCCCTAGATATCCCAGTTTTTGATGAACCACAGTTCTTGGATTTTTTAGAAGGCTTGAAATAGCGGCAATTAGAGTAGCAATAGTTTAGTAACAGTTCAGTAAGAGTTCAGTATTAAAGGGCAAAGGAGATACAGATGAACATAGATGTTCGCAGCGAGTCAGTGGTCTACGGCTGTATTAAAAATATTGCCAGCGAGGAGCTTATGCAGCAGCGCCGGCGCAATCGCGATGCCATGCAAGCACTGCCCTCTGCAGAGACCTGGAGTCTGGTTAATCGGGAGATGTTTTCACTTACCGAACCCGGCGCCACAGATCTGAGCCTGGCCACCGAAGTGGTGCATTTTGGCGCCTCCTATCAGGGTGTTGAGCACGAGTGGAGCTATTGGCTTGAACAGTTTGAGTCGCTGCTGCGTAAGATGTACTGGGTCAGCGCGACGGTACATTTAGAAACCGAGATGTCTGGCCTGCACAGCTTTGTCTTTGCCACCGACGGGTTTTGCCATGAGCCGGAGCGCTCTGATATTAAGATCCGCTGCGAGTGGGTTAAAGAGACAGCCTAGACCGTACTGATAATTCGAATTATTGATTGGGGATAAACCTTTGAAGGCAACAGCTAAAAAAGTAATCAGACAGCGCTCGGCTTGGCTGGCGTCTATGTTTGGCTGCGCGGCCTTCCTGCTGATGGCGGTAAAACTCTACAATGTCTCTCTGAGTAGCTTGGCATCCAATCTGGTGATTGTATTGTTTATGCTGGCAGCAATTGTCGGTGCCGCTGCTGCTCTTGGTTGGGTTATAGCGCGTTTTAGAATGCGTCGTAAATAATTGTCCACTCAAGCCTCTTCATCTCAAACCTTTTCCTTCCGTCACTACCTTGCGACCATTGGCAGTAGCAACCTCGCCATGGGCCTCCATGCGGTACTCTATCCCTGGTTGGTTGTGGGCGTACTGGAGGAATCTCCCAGTCGATTAGGGCTGGCTCAGCTAGCGGTATTGCTGCCCAACCTACTGTTTATATTGCCCGGTGGCGTAATCTCCGACCGTCGCCATCGCGGCAGCTGGCTAGCGCAGCTCTATATGCTCTACACCCTGCCGATTGCCCTGTTACTCGGGGCGATTATCTATGATCAGCTGACGTTCACTGTGCTGATACTGTTTGGTATGGCTTTTGGCACAGTCTCAGCTTTTGTTCAGCCGGCCCGGGAAAGCCTGCTGGGTTATGCTTCTCAGACATTGATGCATCAGGCCGTGGCCAAAGTGGTGATGATTCAGTTTATTGCCCAGGGCATTGGCTTTGCCATCGCCGGTCAATTGGAGGGCCTGGGACTGGCTGTGATGCTTATCTTACAGCTAGGTCTATTTTTCCTTAGCTCGGTGCTGATTAAGCGCAGTCATCCAGAGATGGTTGCAGACAAATCCATAGTGCCAGACGACGTTATGGATGAACTGCTGCCTACTGAAAAGCTTCCGCCGCGCAAAAGTCTCAGTGAATTACGTGCGGGATTTGCCCTGTTTACCAGTGACAAAACCTTGCTACATCTTTTACTGCTGGTTTCAGCCACAGGGTTTCTGGCCTTTGGTGTCTATTTAGTGGGTATGCCGCTATTGGCTAGAGAGGGCTATCAGGGCGGGGCAGGGCTATTCGCATTGATGCAGGTGAGCTTTACCCTGGGTATAGTCGCGGCGAATTTCTCTGTCAGTCGTCAAAAAGACACCTTTAAGCGTCCCGGACGATTAATGATTATTAGCTTTTTGGGTCGTGGATCATTGGTGTTCTTTATCGCCCTGCTGCCGAATTTCTGGTTGTTATTTCCGATTATTTTTGCCTGGGGTGCATTCTCTGGGCTGTCTATGACATTGGGCCGAACCATACTGCACAATCAGGTTCCCCACTCCCATCGCTCCCGCGCTGCTTCGGTATATCAACTCTGTCTGTTTGGCGGAGCGCCACTGGGAGCCTGGGTCTGTGGCTATGCTATTGAACACACTGGGCTGGCGCCAACCTTTGCAGTTATAGCCGTTTTAACCCTGTTGGTCTCAGTATTGGCTGCGGCATTCTCACCGCTCTGGTCTCTCAGGGCAAAAGAGCCAGCTACAGACCACTAAAAGCGATTAGAGCTGCGGTTATGGCCACATTCAGTGACTCAACGCCGTTGGCCATGGGAATGCCTACTCGGTGTTTGCTCAGTGCCGCAATCTCTTTACTGACCCCCTCAGTCTCATTACCCAAGACATAGATAATCGGTGCCTGAGGCTTAAATTCAGCTAGAGGTGTGGCCTGATGAGATGACAATGTGCAGACCTCAAAGCCCTTTTCAATAAAGGCTGGCAGCGCCTTGGCCAGCGATTCACAGCGTAAAATATTGCCCTTAAAAACCGTCCCTGCACTGGCCTTGATCACCAGCGCCGATATATCGGCACAGCCTTTGCTGGGCAACAGCAGTCCATAGGCTGGGCTGGCGGTAATACTGCGAATAATCATGCCAAGGTTCTGTGGATTGGTGATGCCATCCACTGCAATCAGGGGACGCTGACCTGGGCTGGGCAGTTGCTCCAGAGCCTGTTTGTAGGGCTGGTAACCGGCACTGTGAATATCACAGGCAACCCCCTGATCCTGTTTGCTATTGCGCGAGATACGCGCCAGCTGCTCACGACTGTGGTAGCAAATTTCGATATTGCGCTGGGTGGCCAGGGTTTTGATCTGATCGACTATACCGCCGCCACGGTTGGACTCGGCCAGATGCAGGCGGAAAATTTCCAGAGAGCGATCGGCTAAAATCTCATATACCGGCTTGCGTCCATAGACGGTAATCAGGCGGTCGTAGGCGGATTTTCGCGCCAGATATTCGGGGCTGTCGGTTTGATTCATAAGGTTTTATTAATCGCTGTTGTTATTGGTCTGTAGCACTGGCCAGCAAATCGGATATTTTTTTCAAATCATC
>JAFMBU010000216.1 GCA_017858295.1 Porticoccaceae bacterium
CGACCTGCGGCTTGCAATTCGCCCCAGTGATTTTTATCACCGGGTTTAGCACTTGTACCCAAGTTAAGAATCGTCTTTGATTTAACGCTGGGCTCTAAGTCTAACGATGTTTGCGAAGCTGAAACGGTCATATTACCTACATAAATATTTGAAAGTTGTACTAAAGTTAAACTAATACTGAACGGCTGTTAGCCTTGGTTCACAGCCGCGCTATTTTACTCGCGGTCGACTAGTGATAGATAGAGGCAATAGTCTGTATAAACCAGACAGCGTCTTTTGCTAGTTGCCTGTGTTAACAATGTTCACGATAATATCGACGCCCTCAAAACTGCTTTAAAAGGACCTGCCAGTGATTGATCAGAAGAGACCCCTCCCAGACGACTTTTTTAAAGATTGGAAACAGCGCGAAGCCCTTGCCGAAGGAATGATACCGATTATTGGCAAGCTCTATCGCGAGCGCAATGTATCAACCTATATGTACGGCAACAGCATGGTCAACAAATCGGTTACCGATTTGATGAAGTTTCATCGCCGTGTGCGTCAGGTGGAGCAAAATGAGTTATCGGAGTTTGACTCTTCACCTATGATCGAAGCCATCGCCCGTTTGCACTTGGGGCCCGCCCATATTGACCTGGGCAAGATGGTGGTTAAGTTTAAGAGTATCGGCAATGGTCGCAGTGTCGATGAGTTTGTCGCTGATGAGCTTAAAGATATTATCGGCTCCGACGTCAAGCCATTGCCTCAGCCCCAAGATGTGGTGCTTTACGGCTTTGGTCGAATTGGTCGACTGGTGGCAAGAATTCTTATCGACAAGGCTGGCGGGGGTGATGTGCTGCGCCTGCGAGCAATCGTAATCCGCAAAGGCAAGATTGCCAATGATTTGGAGAAGCGCGCGGCACTGCTGCGTCGCGATTCGGTTCACGGTTCATTTAAGGGCACTATTCGGGTGCTCGAAGAAGAGAACACGCTGGTGATCAACGGTAATCCGGTAAAGGTGATCTACGCTAATTCGCCGGAGGAAATCGACTACACCCAGTACGGCATCAACAATGCTTTAATTGTGGATAACACCGGTGTCTGGAAAGACAACGCGGGCCTCGGCGGTCATCTGCGCCCCGGCGCTTCAAAGGTTCTGCTGACTGCCCCCGCCGGCGACGATATTCCGAATATTGTCTTCGGTGTCAACGATGGGGAGATCACCCCTGAACGCAAGATTATTTCCGCGGCTTCCTGTACCACTAATGCCATTGTGCCGGTGCTCAAGTGCCTGCTCGATGAATACGGTATCAACAGTGGCCATGTTGAAACCGTACATGCTTACACCAACGATCAGAACCTGATCGATAACTACCACAAAGGTGATCGTCGCGGTCGCAGTGCGGCGCTGAATATGGTGTTGACCTCCACTGGCGCTGCCAAGGCAGTGGCTAAAGTGATTCCACAGCTCAAAGGCAAGTTGACCGGTAATGCGATTCGGGTGCCTACACCCAATGTCTCTATGGCGATTCTCAACCTGCAGCTGGGGCGTGATACTAGCGTTGCAGAGCTCAATGAGTTTATGCGCCAGAAGGCGCTGCACTCTGAATTGCAGCAGCAGATTGGCTACACCATTTCCACTGAAGCCGTATCCACAGATTTTGTCGGTTCGCGCCAGGCCTGTGTCTACGATTCTCAGGCGACCATTGTCGAGGGCAATAGTTGTGTACTCTATTGTTGGTATGACAATGAATTTGGTTATAGCTGTCAGGTGGTTCGCTGCTTGGAAAAGTTTGCTGGTGTCAGCTGGCCCTCGTACCCCAGTGTTTTGCCTTCAGCTTAAGTTACTCTAGCGGAACAGTGTTTTACTGGACTCGGCGCAGCCTCTGCGTCGAGTCTTTTTGGTTATGGAGTCGGGTCTTGTAAGTACTATTCAAAGTACTGCTCTAGGTACATTTCAAGTGTCGTTTTAGCAAATTCTCAGCCCTTTAAAACAAATTAGACTTATATAGTCGACTTTAGGTTTTATTGGCCCGAATCAGACTGGAATCACAGCGCCCAGACCTTTATAATCCCGCCGATCTTGAATCGGTGAGCGATGTTCCTCATCTGCAAGCCGAAACTAAGCTGAAACCACTCGCAAATTGGCCGTTAAGTCGCCTTTTTGAGTCTGTTTAGCGATACAGCCCAAATATTAATTTTTGAGTATTAGGTATTTCCTATGATAAAAATCCGTCGCGGATTAGACCTGCCCATAGCTGGCAAGCCAGAGCAGGTTATTCACGATGGCCCAGTAATAGGTCAGGTTGCGGTAGTTGGTTTTGACTACCCGGGCATGAAGCCCACCATGGCCGTGCGCGAAGGTGATCGCGTCAAGCTGGGTCAATTGCTGTTTACCGATAAAAAAACTGTCGGTGTAAAGTACACCGCTCCTGCAGCTGGTGTTGTGGTAGCAGTGAACCGCGGCGAGCGCCGTGTGTTTCAATCTCTAGTGATTGATGTTGATGGAACCGAAGCTGAAAGCTTTGCTCAGTACAGTGCTGCGCAGCTCGCGACACTGGATCGCAACCTAGTGATTGAGAACCTGGTTAACTCTGGCCAATGGGTGTCATTGCGTACTCGTCCTTTTGCTCGAGTGCCGGCGCCAGAATCTAGCCCCTCATCTATTTTTGTCACTGCCATGGATACCAATCCACTGGCGGCCGACCCAGCACCGATTATTGCCCAGCGCAGCGAAGATTTTGCCAATGGCTTAACTGTGTTGACACGTCTGACTGACGGTCCAGTGCACCTTTGCAGTGCAGCTGATGCGACGGTTGCTGGCGACCAGATTGATGGCGTCCAGGCCCACAGTTTTGCCGGTCCTCATCCAGCAGGTCTGGTTGGAACTCATATTCACTTTATCGATCCTGTCAGCGCTGAGAAAACCGTTTGGACTATCGGCTATCAAGATGTGATCGCCATAGGTGCTCTGTTTACTAGCGGCGTTATCGATAACAGTCGAGTAGTTGCTCTGGCAGGTCCTCAGGTCAATCAGCCGCGACTGCTAAAGACTCAGTTGGGAGCCAATCTTAATCAGCTGGTTATCGGCGAGTTAAAGAACGACGAGAACCGGGTAATTTCTGGTTCAGTTCTCTCCGGTCGCAAAGCCTCTGGGGAATTTGCCTTTTTAGGGCGTTATCACTCCCAGGTCTCGGTTATCCGTGAAGGCCGCGAGCGCGA
>JAFMBU010000217.1 GCA_017858295.1 Porticoccaceae bacterium
ACAGGGTATTCGCGGGCTTATTCTTGCCGGTGTTAATGTCTTCCGCCTGAACTTCTCACATGGCAGCGCCGAAGAGCATTCCATGCGCGCTGCCATGATTCGCGAAATCGCGCTCGAGCTGAAAACCCCCGTTGGCATTCTCTGCGATATGCAGGGTCCGAAAATTCGTATCGGCAGCTTTCTCAATGATATGAAAATCAACTTGGCAGAAAATGATAGCTTTGTACTCAACAGCCAGATCGATGTTGATTCAGGGAGCCAAGATGGCGTTCATATAGATAGCGACCTGCTTAACGATATCAATGCTGGCGACACCCTGCTGTTAGACGACGGCCGTATGACCTTTTTGGTCGAATCACGCAACCCTCACTCAGTCACCTGTCGGGTAGTTCAAGGTGGTGTGTTATCAAGTAAAAAAGGTGTGAACAAATTCGGTGGCGGTCTCTCCGCTCCGGCGCTCACCGAGAAAGACAAGGCGGACATTAAAACCGCTGCGTCATTGAAAACCGATTATCTGGCGATCTCCTTTGTGCGCTCGAAAGACGATATTGAAGAGACTCGCGAACTGCTGGTTGCAGCCGGCAGCGGTGCTCACATTATTGCCAAGATCGAACGTGCCGAAGCTATCACCGACGAGTTTTTGCCAGGCATTATTGCCAGCGCCGATGGCGTGATGGTGGCCCGCGGCGATCTCGGCGTTGAAATTGGCGATGCCAATCTAGTGGCTGTGCAGAAGCAGCTTATTGAAGCCGCCAATGCTGCTAACAAAGTTGTTATCACTGCCACCCAGATGATGGAGTCAATGATTACCGCTTCGACCCCTACCCGCGCAGAAGTATTCGATGTGGCCAATGCCGTGCTCGACGGCACCGATGCCGTAATGCTCTCGGCAGAAACTGCAGTGGGCATGTACCCGGTTGAAACCGTAAAAGCCATGGTGCGAATCATTGAGGGTGCTGAACTGCATCCCCTGGCACAGCGTTCCAAGCACAGAATTGATCAGACCTTTGCCAGCATAGATGAATCTCTAGCTCTGGCAGCCATGTATGTAGCCAATCACCTTGAAGGCGTTAAAGCGGTTATCTGTATGACCGCAACTGGCTTTGCGCCACTGATCATGTCGCGCATTACCTCTTCGCTGCCAATTTATGCGATGGCAGAAAAGCTCGGCACCTGTGAAATCACTGCACTCTACAAAGGTGTGATACCAGTGCCCTTTCACGCTTCAGCGTTAAATCCATCAGAGGTTAATCACCGTGCAGTGGAAACATTGCGCGAGCACAACGCTGTAACTGATGGCGATCTAGTGCTGATTACCAAAGGGGATTTTGTCAATGTGCACGGCGGCACAAATACCTTGAAAATTGTTCGAGTTGGCGACGTTATTCAGTAGCCAGCAAGAAAAACCGTCTCTTCCAGGCCATGGATGGCCACTTAATTTATTCTCTCTAAACATCTGCAAGCTGCTTTAGGCGCAATAAAAAAGGGCCAGTCCCCTGGCCCTTTTAGGTCACTATTGGTTGTCATTCTATTAAAAAAAACGACCCTCACTAGGCCATAGCTATTTCATCAACCGCAGCCTTAGCTTGAGTGTTTTGCACCTGATTGTAATAGGTAATAATGTCCACTGTTGGAGCGGCGGCAGTTGCAGCCAACACCTGTGCCTGAGTCATACCTACTTCCAACTGAGCGTTATTTACATTGAGTTCAAGGTGTAAGTCACCCGCCTGCTTATAAGCGGCGGCCCACTCGACTATGGCGTCATCTATATCTGAGGCCACGGCGGTAAAGTTAGCTGATCCAGCGTCTGCAGTGGCAGTTTTGATATCGTTAACGGCGAGCGCCACATCGGACTCCAGAGTCTGCCATTCAGCCAAAATAGCAGCCAGATTGGTTTCAATATCGTTTGCCTCAGTAGACATGGCAGTAAAGTTTTTAGACAAAACCTGCAGTGCAGCAACATCAGCAGTCAACCCTGTAATCTGACTCTCATCTGACTTGATAAGATCATTATCGGCCTTGATTTTTACCCCATCAATGGCGATAACCGCAGTTGCAGCGATCACTGCTGGGCCGAGCACAAACCACACCAGTGCGCCTTCAGGGAAGGCTGCGATGGTAGCCACTATACCCAGAGTCAGTGCAATCCCATCGACAATGGCAAGGGCTACTATAGAGGCAGTAAGGCTTTTAATCTCTGCTTTAAGGTTATCTATATCCGCATTGAGCTTATCGATCTGGGCTTGATCAGCCTTGGCGTCTGCGGCCGACTTGGAGGCAATGGTCTGCAAATTAGCCGCCAGTGTCGGCAGCTCATCTTTAAAGTTTTTAACTGCAGTGAGCGCCCCACTGATAAAGGTCACCACCAAATTCAATGTGTTATTAACGTTTGTCAGATCGGTGTTCAGTGTCTGTAGCGCGGTTTTATTGGTCGGATCAGCTTCTAAAGTCAACGCCTGATTTTTAGCATCGGCTAACAGCTGAGTAATTGTCGCGTTATAACTCTGTACTTCATCGGGCACATTTAACAGTCGCGCCATAACGTTATTCACCCAAGTCAGCGCACCGGCATCTGCCGCTTCAAACGCTGCGGTAAAGTCTTTCCAGTCCGGCGGGTTGGTATTGAGGGTCGGTAAACTTGATGACAAAACGCTGGTGACCAGTGTATTCACAGCCACAACATTTTCTTTGTAGGAGGTCTGCGCAACTCCTAGTGAGAGTGAATTTTTACTAATTGCATGGGCAAGAGCCATAATAATTTTCCTTATTTATATTGTTTTTAGATAGCCCCTTTTCCTTCGAGGCGGCGCAAGCCTAATCCAAATAGCAATGCTAAAAACAGGAACAAATACTCATATTACAGGCTAGATGATATTGATCAGAGGTAGTGCACAAACGCTCTATACAGAGGGTGGGGAGGAAGTAAGGCACTGCGTATTTGAGTGTGAAATTTAAACTCAGGCTGGGATTTGTGTTACGTTTTTTTGCTAGTCACAGAACCTGACCTCCATATCAGGCTCTGACCTAGCAGAGGATATTGCACTTAAAAATTTATAGAAACTTACTGAGCCCAGTAGATCGATACTGGGGTGTGCTGCTGTTGTAAGATCGCCCGAATCGGCAGTTCCATTACATCATCACCAGCAGTGGCCTGAGTCAGTACCTGCTGCTTGCTGGCACCACTGATATGAATCAC
>JAFMBU010000018.1 GCA_017858295.1 Porticoccaceae bacterium
TGCGCTGAGTGACTTCAGCAACTGTGGTATTCAACTGGACCATAGCGACTCCGCTCGATAGCGGCTCCATTTAGATTAGCTGGGAATTGTAACAAAATTACGAAATTTAACCAGACTCAATGTATAATTCCCGTTAATTTTGTAATTTTATTACATTAACGATTTGTTGCGGCAGCGCCGTTTTAAATAGGCTATTGTGGCGACATCCTCAAGCTAAGGCAGCTCTGCGGCTGCAAGTTTACGCCTTAGCTGACACCAATTAAACGGCCTATACAGACTAATTAATCACAGGAACTTGGATAGATGACCTCCAGTAACTTTATCAGCACGGCAACAGCAGATTACAACCCCACCAACACCCCGGCGTGGAAAACACTTGAGCAACAGGCAGAAAAAGCCCAACAGCAAAATATCAGTGATTTTTTTCAACAGAATCCCCAGCGCACTAGTCAGATGTCAGTGCAGAGCGGCGAGATACTCCTCGACTACTCAAAGAACCTCGTTAGCGATAAAACCTGGCAGGCACTGCTCGAGCTGGCGGCACAGTCGCCCCTGGAACAACATCGCGCCGCCATGTTCTCTGGCGAAAAGATCAATACTACCGAAGACCGTGCCGTACTTCATGGGGCCCTGCGAGCTGAAATTGGCGATCAAACTGTGGCTTCAGCTGCGGCTGAATCTGATCAGCGGGTCCGCCTAGTGAAACAGCAATTGGCGGACGTGGAGCTGGTCAGTGAGAAAATCCGCAATGGTCAGTGGCTGGGCAGCACCGGAAAAGCCATAACCGATGTCGTGAACATTGGCATTGGCGGCTCTGATCTGGGTCCGAAATTAGCCTGCAGCGCACTGCAAGAATTTGCTCATCCAGATATCAAGCTGCACTTTATCTCCAATGTGGATGGTGCAGAAATTTTGACCACGTTAAAGAGGCTCAATCCAGAAACCACTCTGGTGGCCCTAGCCAGTAAAACGTTTACCACCCACGAGACACTGCTAAATGCCAAGACCGCGCGCAACTGGTTTGCCGAGACATTGGGACTTGAGAATGCGCAATCTAGCAGCCATTTTGTCGGCCTCACCGCTAATCGCGCCAACGCCCTAGCCTATGGCATTCCAGCAGATCAGATTCTGGAATTTGCCGAATGGGTTGGCGGACGCTACTCACTCTGGTCCAGTATTGGTCTCTCTATCGCCATTTCTATTGGCTATGACAAGTTTTTGCAAATGCTGGCTGGCGCCCGGGAGATGGATCTGCATTTTCAGCAGGCACCTCTATCAGAAAATATGCCGGTGATTATGGCCCTGCTGGGTATTTGGTATAGCAACTTCCTCGACGCACAATCTAATGCCGTGATTCCCTACTGCGAACGCCTGCTGTTGCTACCCTCTTATCTTCAACAGTTAGATATGGAGAGCAATGGCAAATCTACGACCCTTGATGGTCAGTCAATTGACTACCAGACTGGCGCGATTCTCTGGGGCCAGACCGGCACCAATGGACAGCATGCGTTTTTCCAGCTGCTACATCAGGGCACGCGCATGGTACCCATAGATTTTGTCGCAGCCGCCGTGGACAACCTCAGCAATGAAGAGCACCATCGTGTACTGCTGGGCAATATGCTGGCTCAGGCATCAGCGCTGATGTGTGGTCAAGAAGCGCCTGAGGGGGAACCCTACCGCTACTATCCAGGCAACAAACCGTCTAATGTGTTGTTGCTCGACCAACTGTCACCAAAGAATTTTGGTGCGCTGATTGCGCTCTATGAGCACAAGGTATTTGTTCAGGGCAGCATTTGGAATATTAATTCTTTCGATCAGTGGGGCGTCGAGCTGGGCAAGAAAATGGCCAATCAGTTGCTGGCGTCAGATACTGGGGAGCAGACTGAATTAGACCCTTCCACCACAGCGCTGTTTGCCCATATTAAGCAGTGCCAAGCATAGTTGCTATAGATTGAGCTGCGCTTTAGATGCGCAGCTCTTTTGGCAGGGAGAAGGTAACATTTTCAACTACGCCGCTCAGTTCTTGAGGGGCGTTAGCTCCCAGTTCCACCAGGCGTGAAATCACATCGCGAACCAGCACATCAGGTGCCGATGCCCCAGCAGTAATCCCGATGGCCTTGCTCTGCTCAAGCCACTCGGTATCTATATCCTCAGGACCATCAATCAGATAAGCCTTGCAACCACAGCGCTCGGCCAATTCCCGTAAACGGTTGGAGTTGGAGCTGGCAACTGAACCGACCACCAAAATCAAGTCTGACTCTATAGCCAATTGCTTGACCGCATCCTGACGGTTTTGCGTGGCATAACAGATATCGTCTTTACGCGGTCCTTCGATCGCAGGGAATTTTTGCCGCAGCGCGTCGATCACTTTGGCCGTATCGTCCATAGACAATGTGGTCTGAGTAACAAAGGACAGCTTAGAGGGATCTTTCACCTCAAGCTTGGCCACATCGCTCTCATCTTCCACCAGATAAATATTACCGCCCTGGGAATGGTCATACTGACCCATGGTGCCTTCCACTTCCGGGTGACCGGCGTGACCAATCAATACTGATTCAGTGCCATCGAGACTGAATTTAGCCACTTCCATATGCACCTTAGTGACCAGTGGGCAGGTGGCATCAAAGACTTTAAGACTGCGGCGGCGAGCCTCTTCTTGAACCGCCAATGAAACACCGTGAGCGCTAAAGATAACAATCACATCATCGGGAATTTCATCGAGTTCATCCACAAAGACGGCGCCGCGATTGCGCAGATCATCGACAACAAATTTGTTGTGCACCACTTCGTGACGCACATAAATAGGTGCACCAAAGACTTCAAGGGCGCGATTAACTATATCAATAGCGCGATCCACACCGGCGCAAAAGCCCCGAGGGTTGGCCAGTTTGATATCCATTAGTGCAGGTTCTCCGGAACAACGCCGATAATCTTCACCTGAAAGACAATATTCTTACCCGCCAGTGGATGGTTAAAATCCACCATCACTTCACCGTCAACTATATCGGCAATCACACCGGGCAACTCACCATCGCCGTTCTGAAACGAGAACATAGCACCGATCTCAATCTCCAGCTCATCAAAATTATCCATGGCCACAGCCTGAACATTCTGCTCGTTATGCTGGCCGAAGGCCTTTTCCGGTGGCACCAGAAATTCCTGCTCATCGGTCGCTCTCAAGCCAAACAATGTCTCTTCAAAACCCGGAAGCAGGCTGCCGTCGCCAATTGAAAAAGTTGCCGGCTTGCCTTCAAAATTTGAATCCACTACTGCGCCATCTTCCAGCGCTAAGGCAAAGTGCAGCGTAACCGTGGTGCCTGTATCTATGGGAATACTCATATGGAAAACTCATCAATATTTCTAAATTAATTAATCTAACTACTTCTTCTTCGCGCTGACAGTGGTATCGCTGTCCCCTGACTGTTGAAAAAACAGCCCATCAATAATAATCAATATTGCACCAACAGAGATGGCCATATCAGCGACATTAAAAGCAGCAAAGTGCCAGTTAGCCCAGTGAAAGTCGAGAAAATCCACCACATATCCAAGCGTTAATCGGTCGTAGAGATTACCCAGTGCACCGCCGAGAATAAGAGATAGGGCCAGTGCTTCAAGTACGCGCTGACGGGGTAAACGGGTCAGCCAGACAGCAATAATGAGGCTCACAACAATGGAGATAATGCTAAATAACCAGCGTTGCCAGCCACCTGCGTCACTGAGAAAGCTAAAGGCGGCCCCCTCGTTGTGCGCCCGCACCAGATTAAAGATGCCATTTACATAGAGGCTCTGGCCAAGACTAAACTCCGCCATAATCCACAGCTTAGTGAGCTGATCGAGCAGCAGTATAGTTGCCGCTAGAGCAAACCACTTTAGCCAAGGTAATGTTTTAAGCGGTGTTTTTGGCTTAAGCATAGTGTCGAGTCTCACCGACATCAGAGAGATTAGTCACACAGCGACCACAGATTTCCGGGTGCTCTGCATGGCTGCCAACATCATCGATAAAGTGCCAACAACGGACACATTTTTCGGCACTAGAACGCTGCAAGCCGACTTTTAGGCCGTCCAACATAGACTCATTGGCATCAGCTCCCTCGTTGAGAGGTAGCAGAGTTGCCTTCGAGGTGATGGTAACAAAGCGCAACTCATCTCCCAGTTTAGCCAGTGATTGGTGCAACTCAGCTCCGGCATAGAGTTGAATATCGGCTCCCAGAGAGCCTTTCACAACGCCCTGATTACGCTGATCTTCAATCACTTTATTGATCGCTTCTTTAGCCTGCATAATCGCAGCCCAATCGGCAGGGCTTATGTCATCGCCGCCAGTTAGACGTGGCAGCGAATACCACTCAGCAATAAACACAGAAGACTCACGCTCGCCCGGCATAAAGCCCCAGAGTTCACTGGCGGTAAAGCTTAGAATCGGCGCGATCCAGCGAGTAAAGGCCTCGGCTATATGATGCAGTGCAGTCTGTGCTGAACGTCGTGCCAGACTATTTTCTGGGCAGGTATAGATACGATCTTTAATAATATCCAGATAGAAACCGCCCATATCGCGAACACAAAAGTTGTGCAGCTTTTGATAGATCAGATGAAACTGAAACTCATCATAGGCAGTAATAATTTCTTCCTGGAGTCCGGCGGCGCAATCCACAGCCCAGCGATCAAGAGCCAGCATATCCTCATGTGGTACGCCATGTTGAGCCGGATCAAAGCCATCAATATTGGAGAGAAAATAGCGTGCGGTATTGCGAATCCGTCGATAGGAATCACCGGCGCGGCTCAAGATTTCGTCGGAAACCGTCATTTCACTGCTGAAGTCCGCCGAGGCAATCCACAAGCGCAGTACATCGGCGCCCATTTCATTGATCACTTTTTGCGGTGAAATCACATTGCCAATCGACTTGGACATCTTGCGACCGTGTTCATCCACAGTAAACCCATGGGTCAGCACGGCCTTGTAAGGGGCTGTGCCATTAATTGCGATAGCGGTCTTCAGTGACGACTGAAACCAGCCACGGTGTTGATCTGAGCCCTCGAGATAGAGATCTGCTGGGTAGCGCAGCTCTGAGCGGGCATTGACCACGGATTCGTGGGTGACACCTGAGTCAAACCACACATCCAGAGTGTCAGTCACTTTTTGGTAATCGGCGATATCGTCGCCAATAAGCTCTGCGGCCTCCAACTCAAACCAGGCTTCAATACCCTGATCTTCAACCCGCAGGGCAACCTGCTCGATTAATTGGGCGGTGTTCGGATGCAGCTCGCCGCTCTGCTTGTGAACAAACAGTGCGATGGGAACGCCCCAAGTACGCTGGCGAGAAATACACCAGTCCGGGCTATTGTCGAGCATGCCTTCGATACGCGCCTGGCCCCACTCCGGGTGCCAGCTGACATCTTTAACTGCGGCCTTGGCGCTGGCCAGCAGACCATTTTTATCCATGGAGATAAACCACTGCGGTGTGGCGCGATAAATTAATGGGGTTTTGGTGCGCCAGCAGTGGGCGTAACTGTGAACAAATTGGCCGCAGCTCATCAGCCGTTTATGCTCGCGCAAAACCTCCAGAACTGAGTCGTCAACTTTATAAACATGCTGGCCGGCAAACAGCGCCACATCATCGGCGAACAGACCGTTATCCAAAATATAATTTAAGGTGCCAATGCCATATTGCTTGGCCACGACAAAATCTTCCATACCGTGATCTGGTGCTGTGTGGACACAGCCAGTACCGGCGTCAGTGGTAACGTGATCACCCACCAGTACAGGAATATCGCGCTCGTAGAACGGGTGCCGTGCAATAATATTTTCTAACTGCTGACCCTGACATCTGGCCAGTTGCTGATAGTCTTGAATCTCCAGACGCTGCATCACTGATTCCAGCAATAGCTCGGAGCAGATCAAGCGCTGGGGACCATTTTCGCCATTGATCTGCACTAGAACATAGTCTACTTCTGCGCCCACGGAAATTGCCTGACTGCTGGGCAGAGTCCAAGGAGTGGTGGTCCAGATCAACATATTGATCTCCCCCTCACCGGGCAGACCGCCAAATGCGGCAGAGACTTTATCCAGCTCGGCAGCATCAGTTACCGCAAAGGCAACATCTATGGTGTAAGAGGTCTTATCCTGATATTCGACTTCCGCTTCAGCTAGAGCTGAACCACCCACCACACTCCAGTAAACCGGCTTGTAGCCTTTCACCAGATGGCCATTGGCGGCAATTTTGCCCAGTGCGCGAATAGTGTCCGCTTCCACCTGATAGTTCATGGTCAGGTAGGGACGCTCCCAGTCACCAAAGATACCGAGACGAACAAAACCCGTACGCTGGCCATCCACCTGCTTCATGGCATATTCGCGACACTTTTTGCGGAAGGTGGAGTACTCCACTTTGACGCCGGCCTTGCCAATCTTCTTTTCAACATTGTGTTCAATAGGCAGACCGTGACAGTCCCAACCGGGAATATAAGGGGCGTCATAGCCACTCATGGTGCGCGCTTTAACGATAATATCTTTAAGGGTTTTGTTTACCGCATGACCCAGGTGAATCTCGCCGTTGGCGTAAGGGGGGCCATCGTGAAGAATATACTGTTCGCGGCCGGCGCGAGCCTCGCGAATCTGCTGATAGAGATTGCTGTCCTGCCACTCTTTTAACATTCCCGGTTCCCGCTGAGCCAGATTGGCACGCATGGGGAAAGCGGTCTTGGGCAGATTCAGTGTTGCTTTGTAATCAGTCATTGGTCTTTTTGTTTGACCGCAGTGGCCAACCCTATATCAGTTAATTGTTAATAAAGTTTCAAGCTTCGTCATCTAACTATCAGACTATTTGTCATATCCTAAAAACCACTGGCGGATCTTTTTTACATCCCCAGTGATTGATGCCACCAGTGCATCCACACTGGAAAATTTTTCTTCGTCGCGAACCTTGTGCAAGAACTCCACTGCGATGCGCTGACCGTAAAGATCACCGGCAAAGTCCAGCAAATGCACTTCTAAAATCGGCTTGACCAAGTCCCCTACTGTAGGTCGCAAACCCACATTGGCGGCACCGCAATAAAGGGTTCCGGCGACGTTCACTCGCACCGCAAACACACCAGACAGAGGCGCACTAAAACGGTTTAGTTGGACATTAGCCGTGGGAAAGCCAAGCTCTCGCCCCAGCTGCTGGCCATAGCCAACCACGCCACTAATGGCAAAGGGCCGCCCGAGCAACTGGGCCGCGCGGGCAAAATCCGCCTGTTCCACCACTTCACGGATCAAAGTGCTGCTCACTCGACGGCCATCAGCTTCGACTGTCGCTGTATCCTGCACTTCAAACCCATGGAGCTTGCCCTGCTCGCTCAACATGGCAAAGTCGCCACTGCGATCACAGCCAAAACGGAAGTCATCGCCGACGATTAAATGCTTCACCGCGAGTCCGCGAACCAAGACCTGCCCGACAAAATCTGCTGCCGATAGATTGCGCAGCTGGCGATTGAACTGCAGACAGACCACGGAATCCACACCCAGGGACAGCAGTGTTTCAATTTTCTCACGCAATCGCATCAGCCGCGCTGGCGCTCGTTCGGCGGAAAAATATTCTCGCGGCTGCGGCTCAAAGGTCATAGCCACCGAAGGTATCTGCAAACGCTGGGAGGCCTCTTTGACCTGACGCAAAATCGCCTGATGGCCAATATGCACACCATCAAAAGAGCCGATGGTGACCACGGATTTTTCGTCTGGGGTGTGCAGGTTGTGCAGACCGCGAACAAAGGTCATTTTGGCATGTGGCACAGGCGACGATTTCACTGTTCAAAATAGTCGTCGAGTATACCTAGCAAAGGCCAGAAAGGTAAGGCACTGCAGCCAATTAACCGGCCTCAAAAGACGAAATTAACAGCGCTGTAAAGCGGGCTAATTTAATCGGTCGAGGTGGTAGCTTTAGCAGGCCCTTTTAAATCACTGAGACGCATGCCGCCAATTCCGAGAATGGCGGTATAGACCGCAAAACCACCCAGGCAGATACAGGCAACGGCACTGCTGCGCTGCCACCAGTCGAGCTGCTGCCAGAGACTGGCGTCAAAGGCGTTGTACTGATCGCCGAGCCAGATCAGGGTTGCTACCATCATTAGCACCGCCAACAGCAGAGTGACCATAAAGCGCAGCCAGGCGCGACCCGGAAGGTAAATAGCCTTGCTGCGCAGAGCTAAAAACAACAGCAGCGCATTTAAAAAGGCGGATAGCGAGGTCGCCAACGCCAGGCCCACATGACCCACCTGCCAGTAGAAATGTAACGGTATAACAAAAATTAGATTGAGCGCCATATTGGAGACCATGGCAATCACACCTATGCGCACTGGCGTGCGCATATCTTGACGGGCAAAGAAACCCGGGGCCAATACCTTGATCAGCATAAAGGCCACCAGCCCCAGAGAGTAAGCACGCAGGCTTAGGGTCGCCATAGACATATCTCTCGGGGTCATCACCTCACCATAGAGAAATAGCGTGGCGAGAATCGGTTCAGCAAGCAGCATTAGGGCAGCGGCGGCTGGTATGGCAATTAACAGTACCAAGCGCAGCGCCCAGTCCAATGTTTGGGAATAGGCTTCCACAGAACTGGCAGCGTGATGGCGGGATAGGTTCGGCAGTATCACTGTGGCTATGGCCACCGCAAACACCCCCAGGGGCAGCTCCGAGAGTCGGTCTGAGTAATAGAGCCAGGAGACACTGCCGGTGGGCAGAAAGGTTGCCAGCATAGTGTCTAACATCAAATTGATCTGGCTTACGGATACACCAAAGATTGCCGGGCCCATCAGCCTGAGTATCTTTTTAACCCCGGGATGGCGCCAATCAACCACAGGTACCGGCAGCATATGGATGCGGGCCAAAAACGGCAGTTGAAAGCAGAACTGAATCGCACCGGCAGCAAATACACCCCAAGCCAAGGCATAAGTTGGCTGATCAAACCAGGGGGCCGCAATCAGCGCAGCAGAGATCAGTGACATATTGAGCAGCACCGGGGTAAATGCGGGGACGGCAAAGCGGTCATAGCTATTGAGAATGCCACCGGCGACACCGGTCATAGAGATAAATAGCAAATAGGGAAAGGTGATGCGCAACATTTCAGCTGTTGCATTAAATTTGAACGGATCGTTGAGATACCACTTCGGCGCAAATAGCGCTGCAAAAAAGGGCGAGGCAATCACAATCACCAGGGTTAATATCAGCAGCGCCATACCCAGAGTGCCAAACACGCGATTGATCAATTCCTTTAGCGCCGCCTGACTGCCATTTTGGCGATACTCCCCAAGCACCGGAACAAATGCCTGGGCAAAGGCGCCCTCAGCAAATAGGCGGCGGAAAAAGTTGGGGATTTTAAAGGCGACAAAAAAGACATCTGCCAGCGCCTCTGCGCCTATTACTCGGGCAAAGATAATATCTCGCGCCAGACCGAGAACTCGAGACAGCATGGTAAAGAAGCTGACCACGCCACTGGAACGCAGCAGCCCACCATCTGCTTTAACTTTTTCAGCAGGCGGCGGTGGTGGATTATTGCTCGGCGTTTGATTCAATTTTCACTCGATTAAGCGGGCTTTTCACAGCAGTTTAACGGCCTCTATGCCCATCTCCAAGTGAATACTGAAAAGCCTTATGCGCTAGGTTGACACGCCACACTTCTCTGGCAGGGCAAAGTAATAATATTGCTTCGACAATTGGGTTGAATGTAGCTAACAAACCCTGTATATTTCCGCGCCTTCAGTGAGACCCTTTGAGAGGAGTACGACAAGTGGCAAATTCAGTACAAGCTAAGAAACGCGCACGACAGAACGAGAAACGCCGACAGCATAATGCCAGCTTGCGCTCTATGGTTCGCACCTATTTGAAAAAAGTTGATGCAGCAATTGAGAGCGGCGTTCAAGCTGACGCTCAGCAGGCGTACACCGCTGCAGTTCCAGTTTTAGACCGTATGGCTGATAAAGGCATTCTGCATAAGAATAAAGCTGCTCGCCATAAGAGCCGTCTAAATGCAAAAGTTAAGGCGCTCGGTTAATAGCTATTGATTAACCAGCAGTAAAAAGACCGGCTTTAGCCGGTTTTTTTATGTCTCGAATTTATCGCCAGGATGTTTTACCAGTGCTTTATTAGAGCGCATAAAAAAACCCCGCCGATTGGCAGGGTTTTTAATACAGCTAAAACAACCTAAGCCTGATTGAGCGCCGTGGTCATTTCAACTACTGCTTTCTTGCCATCGCCGTAGACCATCAGAGTGTGATCCATTGCGAACAGCGGATTCGGCAGACCGGCAAAACCGGGGCTCAGCGAACGTTTGATCACGACAACCGTCTTGGCCTTATCCACATTGAGAATTGGCATACCGTAGATCGGGCTACCTTCCACATCGCGAGCCATAGGATTGGTCACATCATTGGCGCCAATCACAATCACCACATCAGTGTCTTCAAAGGTCGGGTTAATACGATCCATTTCCACGAGCTTGTCATAGGGCACTTCGGCTTCAGCCAGCAGAACATTCATATGCCCAGGCATACGCCCTGCTACCGGATGGATACCGTATTCAACTTCAACGCCCTTAGCCTCCATAGCGTCTGCCAGCTCGCGCACAGCGTGTTGCGCCTGAGCCATGGCCATACCATAGCCGGGCACTATAACGACGCGCTGAGCTGTCTCCAGCAGCATAGCCACTTCATCGGGCTGTGCACTGGTGACCTTACCGGCATAGACCTCATCTGCATCTATGGTCTCACCACCGGCGGCCATCTTGCCAAACAGGACATTGGCCAGTGAACGGTTCATGGCGACACACATAATCCGCGTCAGAATCAATCCTGAGGTTCCCACCAGCGAACCGGCAATAATCAATACTGTATTGCCGAGAATAAAACCTGCCAGAGCAGCTGCTATACCAGAGTAGGAATTCAACAGTGCGATCACTACTGGCATATCGGCACCGCCGATTGGCATCACTAGGAACAGACCCAACAGCAGTGCCAGAGCCACTACGGTGACCATAGCGGCAACATTGCCTGGCTCAACCACGACCAAGGCGACAGCAACCAGTGCAGCAATTAGAAATAACGCATTGCCAATGGGGCCTCCGGGAAGACCATAGCTCTTTTTCATCAACTCTTGCAGCTTGGCAAATGCCACCAGGCTACCAGTGAGTGTCAGCGCACCGATCAACACAGTTAAACCAATAGCCACTAGAGCAACAGTGCCCTCGGGTCCGGCACCAAAAGCACTGCTGTCGGCAACAACAGGATGCAACAGTTCGGCAAAGGATGCCGGCGTAGCTCCCAGCTTGGTGTAATACTCAGCCAGAGCGATAGTCAGTGACGCACCACCACCAAAGCCATTGAGCAACGCCACCATCTGCGGCATCGAGGTCATCTGAATACGCAGGGCCATAACGCTACCCACTAGAGAACCCACCACCACACCAGCAACTATGAAGGTGTAGTCCACGGTATTCATATTGAGTAGTGTCACCACCACCGCAAGCAACATACCCAGTGCCGAGAGCATATTGCCACGCACTGCGGTTTTCGGTTTAGTCAGTCCTTTAATGCCGAGAATAAACAGCACACCAGCTATCAGATAGATAAAATTGACAATATTCTCATTCATCGCTTACTTCCTCTTAAACATGGCAAGCATGCGATTAGTCACAAGGTAACCACCGACAACATTGATGGTCGCCAGAGTCACAGCGATAAAGCCAAGAATATTCACCACCATCGGTGAACCGTCATTGCCCGCGGCCAACAGAGCGCCCACTAGGGTGATCCCTGAAACCGCATTGGTTCCGGACATCAATGGCGTGTGCAGCGTCGGCGGTACTTTGGTAATTAGCTCGACACCGAGAAACAGCGACAGCACAAACAGCGCCAATAAAAGAATTAAAATATCCATTGTTTTTACTCCCCTTGCTTTTCTTGTTCTGGTGCATTGAGTTCTGGCAGTCCCAGCAGCTTGCGCATATGTGGATGTGGAATCTCGCCCTGGTGAGCAACAACAGTACCTGCAACAATTTCATCATTAAAGTCGAGATTGAGGTTGCCTTCTTCGTCGAGAATTAACTCCAGTAATGTCTGCATGTTTTTGCCGTACATCTGACTGGCGTGATAAGCCAACTCGGATGGTACGTTCTCAGGACCCAGAATAGTGACGCCATGGGCAACAACAGTTTTGCCCTGCTCGGTAAGATCGCAATTACCGCCGCGCTCTGCCGCCAGGTCAACAATTACGGACCCGGGCTTCATGGCTTTCACCATATCCTCGGTCACCAGAATCGGCGATTTGGCACCGGGGATGGCGGCTGTGGTGATAATAATATCTTGCTCGGCAACCACTGCCGTCATCAACTCACGCTGACGCTTGAGAAAGTCTTCGCCCTGGGCTTTGGCATAACCACCAGCACCCTCAGATTCACCTGTATCCAGATCCAACTCAACCGGCTTGGCACCAACTGAAATGATCTGCTCTCGAGCGGCGGGACGCACATCGTAGGCTTCAACCACAGCGCCTAGTCGTTTGGCGGTGGCGCAGGCCTGAAGACCGGCAACACCTACACCCATAATCAATACTCGCGCCGGCTGCAAAGTGCCCGCAGCGGTCATCAACATGGGAAATATTCGTGGGGCGGCAGAGGCTCCCATCAACACGGCTTTGTAGCCGGCCAATGTGGCCATGGATGAAAGTACATCCATACTCTGAGCGCGACTGATGCGCGGTACCAATTCCAGGGCAATGGCTGTCGCGCCTTTTTCTGCCACGGCCTGAGCAGCCTGGGGTGAGGCCAGTGGATCCATCATGCCAATAACCAACTGTCCGCTGCGCAGACTAGCTAGATCGGCTTCACTGTTCTCATTGTTAGAGCCAAAGGATTGAACCTGCAAAATAATATCGGCCTGGGCAAATATCTCTGCACGATCTGCACTGATGGTTGCTCCAGCCTCTGTATAGAGTCCGTCTGGATAACCTGCAGCATCTCCTGCGTTTGTTTGAAAAAGCACCTTGACGCCTTTGTCAGTCAGTGACTGGACATTGGCAGGGGACATGGCGACTCGTTTTTCTGCGGATTTAATTTCCGCTGGAATTCCGATGATCACTCAATTCTCCTTGTTGTTGTAGAAAGGTTTGACTACTTGAAGAGCGGACATAGTAGCAAAAATCACCGCCTATTTTTATCTGTATAGCCATTATTGGGGAAAGATATGTGTGGTTTAGCATAACGAAACAACGCCAGAGAAACATAGTCCAGATGGTGGACGAGCGGTCGCCTAATGGCATCCCAAGGGCATTTAAGAAATTCGAGAAACGGCGAAATCAGCTAGATCAGATAACACCACTTTGAATTCGCTGTCAGGCAACTGGAGCAGAGATTGCTTGGCCAGTTCGGCCTGCTCTTGAGCTTGTACAACAGCATAATCAAGACTTGAAGACTGGCGAACCGCCGCAAGAATTGCCTCAAAATGCTCTGAGTTCTTACTCTCAATCGCCGAGCAAATTAGCTGCTTCTGCTCTTCCTCGAGATGATCTCGCGCATGAATCAGCGGCAGAGTCATTTTACCTTCTGCCAGATCGTCACCAACATTTTTGCCCGTCGCCTCGCTATCACCCTGATAATCGAGGACATCATCGGCAATCTGAAAGGCGAGACCAAGATGCTTGCCATAGGCAGCCATTGCATCAGCACCGCTGTTGTGAGTATCGACAGAACCACCTTCTTTAGCGGCTAACATGGCACCTATACGGGCAGCGGCTTCAAACAACTTAGCGGTCTTGCGGTAAATCACTTCGTAGTAGGTAGGCTCATCGATTGCCGAGTTGCCGGCGTTGCCCATCTGCTGAACTTCACCTTCGGCGATAACATTGGTGGCATCGGCAATAACCCCCATGATCGGCATATCACCAACAGAGACAAGCATTTGAAAAGCGCGGGAATAGATAAAGTCGCCCACCAGCACACTGGGCGCGTTGCCCCACTGGTTGTTGGCCGTCTCGCGACCGCGGCGCAGGGCCGAGACATCCACCACATCATCGTGGAGCAGAGTCGCTGTGTGAATAAACTCAATCACAGCGGCCATGGTTAGATGCTGCTTACCCTTATACCCATTGGCCAGGGCGCTCAACAGCACAACCACTGGACGCAGGCGTTTACCACCGGAGCCGACAATATAGTGGCCGATATTCTCCACCAATCCGACGTCGGAGTGGAGATTGGCAATTACCAGTTCGTTGACCGCTGAGAAGTCGCTTTCAACAGCTTTGTGGAATGACAGCATGGAAGCCCAAAGATCGAGGTATTAAGACACGCAGCATGCTAGGGAGCTAGCGCTAAGCTGTCAACCGAAAATAAATTTGGTGACCAAAAAGCCTGCCCACTTCGTCCTATATATCAGCCTAACAGGCTCTAAAAGTTGCCGCTACAGCCAGAACTGGGTACGATGCTCGGCTTCTGACTCTACAGCGAAGGAATCTATGTCTTTTCAGCCCCAGTCCTCTTACAACCGTGAAGAAATCCTCGCCTGCTCTCGTGGCGAACTATTTGGCCCAGGCAATGCACGACTCCCAGCCCCCAATATGCTTATGGCCGACCGTATTGTTGAGATCAACAACACCGGTGGCGCCGCCGGCAAAGGTCAAATTATTGCCGAACTCGATATTAATCCTGACCTCTGGTTCTTCGGCTGCCATTTCGAAGGCGACCCAGTGATGCCTGGCTGTCTCGGTCTCGATGCGCTCTGGCAGCTAGTTGGTTTCTTTTTGGTTTGGAACGGCAACAGCGGCCGCGGTCGCGCTCTGGGGGCTGGAGAAGTGAAGTTTTTCGGCCAGGTATTGCCCACTGCCAAGAAAGTTACCTATAAACTCGAGTTGACTCGCCTTATTCAGCGCAAGCTAGTGATGGGTATAGCCAACGGTTCAGTTGAAGTGGATGGACGTGAAATCTACTCGGCTAAAGATTTAAAAGTCGGTCTCTTCGAGAGCACTGATAACTTTTAATTCGAATAATCCGAATCGCAGTGATTCGCTACGCCATTAAATGACACACTAAATATCCAATTTAAGAGGACCACAGATGAAACGTGCAGTAATTACGGGACTTGGTATTGTTTCATGCCTGGGCAATGATAAAGAGAGCGTCGCTCATTCATTAAAACAAGGGATCTCTGGTATTCGTCGCCGTGAAGACTTCGCCGAAATGGGTCTGCGCTGCAATGTCGGCGCGGTGTTAGACATAGACCCCAAAGACCATATTGATCGCAAAATCTTGCGCTTTATGGGCCCCTCGGCGTCCTATGCCTATATAGCCACGGATCGTGCAATCGCCGATGCTGGCCTCACACCTGAGATGGTATCCAACCACCGCACCGGCCTAGTGATGGGTTCTGGCGGCGTGTCTGGTGAAATGTTCACCGAGTCAATAGATGTTATGCGCGATCGCGGCATCAAGCGTGCAGGACCTTATAGAGTCACCCAGATTATGGCCAGCACTGTCTCCGCCTGTGTTGCCACACCGTTTAAAATTAAAGGGGTCAACTACTCCATCGCCTCAGCCTGTGCCACCAGCGCTCACTGTATTGGCCACGCCGTCGAGTTGATTCAACTGGGCAAGCAGGATGTACTGCTAGCCGGTGGTTCAGAAGATATGCACTGGTCTATGGCCGGCATGTTTGATGCCATGGGTGCATTGACCAGCAAATACAATGACACTCCAGAGATTGCCTCTCGCGCCTATGACTCACAGCGCGATGGCTTTGCCCCAGGTTTGGGTGCTGGGACCGTGGTAGTGGAAGAGTTGGAGCACGCTCTGGCTCGCGGTGCGAATATTATCTGCGAAGTGACCGGTTATGGTGCCACCTCTGATGGCGCAGATATGGTCTCCCCTTCAGGTGAAGGTGCTGAGCGCTGCATGAAGATGGCTATGGAAACTGCCAAAGGTCCAATCGACTATATCAATACTCACGGCACCAGCACGCCAGTAGGTGATGTGGCTGAACTGGGTGCGATCCGCAATACCTTCCCTGAGAACTGTCCTGATATCAGCTCAACTAAATCACTCTCTGGTCACAGCCTAGGTGCTGCTGGCGTTCACGAAGCGATTTACTGCATGCTGATGATGCAAAATGACTTTGTTGCTGGCTCTGCCCATATTGATGAGCTTGATGAGAATGCTGCTGGCCTGCCGATCTTACTGGAAACCAAAGAGAAGAAGTTGAATTGCATTATGTCCAACAGCTTCGGTTTTGGCGGCACCAACGCCACACTGATTATGGAACGCTACACTGGCTGAGTTTCGTCAGGATTTGAAAAAGGCGGCTTTGGCCGCCTTTTTTGTGTCTGGTAGCTTTTAAGCTTGACGGTTTTGAGCTTGGTGGCTTTTGAGTTTGATGGCATTTAGATAGGGTGGCACCCGCCCCTACTCTTGCAGTTTTACTTACCCAAAATCTCGGCCTGCGGCTCCCCTCGAATTAAAATGTCATTACGGGTCGCGCCGACAGGCATCCTTGCCTGACGTCGCTCAATTGCACATCCCTGTGCAATTGACCCTATGCCATTTGAATTTTTCGGCGCGATTTAAGGCAAGTAAAACTGCAAGAGCAGGAGCTCGATAAAAGTCTGGCGCGGAAATCGAAAAAAGACGGGCACAAAAAAAGGGAACCACCTAAGCAGCTCCCCTTTTCGCAGATCTCAGGACAGATTACAACGCCGCTAAGATCGCCTCTGCACTTGAAGCTTCCAGCGCGCCAGCATCAACATTCAGCAAACTCACTACACCGTCATCGACGATCATAGCGAAACGCTGACTGCGAGTGCCCATACCAAAACCACTGCCGTCCAATACCAGACCCAGAGCTTTAGTAAACGTCGCATTGCCATCGGCCAACATCATCAGATGTTCAGCATTGGCAGACTTGCCCCAAGCGTCCATAACAAATACATCGTTCACAGACATACAGGCTACTGTGTCAACGCCCTTGGCTTTAATGTCGTCAACATGGACAACAAAACCCGGCAGGTGAGCAGCGGAACAGGTAGGTGTGAAAGCACCGGGAACAGCAAAAAGTACAACTTTTTTACCACTGAAAATATCAGCAGTGCTAACACCAGTAGGACCATCTGCGCCCATTACAGTGAAC
>JAFMBU010000019.1 GCA_017858295.1 Porticoccaceae bacterium
AGGTGTCGCGCTGAAAATTATAACCACTAATTGACTGACTATTAACTGAAGTGCCCCATGCCTGAATTAAAAAAATCGCTCAAGCTGGCTAATGTCTGTTACGACATCCGCGGCCCCGTTCTCGATCATGCTAACCTGCTTGAAGACGAAGGCCAACGCATAATTAAGCTAAATATTGGCAATCCAGGTGCCTTTGGCTTTGATGCCCCAGACGAAATTATGCACGACGTTATTCACAATCTTCGTGAAGCTCAGGGTTACTGCCATTCAAAAGGCCTTTTCTCAGCCCGCAAAGCGGTGATGCAACGAGCTCAGACTCAGGGCATTAAAGACGTGGTTGTGGATGACGTAATTATGGGCAATGGCGTCAGCGAGCTGATTGTCATGTCGATGCAGGCGCTGCTGAATAATGGTGATGAGGTGTTGATACCTTCCCCAGACTACCCATTATGGACTGCTGCTGTGTCCATGGCTGGGGGCACACCGGTGCATTATCAGTGCAACGAAGATGACAACTGGCAGCCAAATGTCGCCGATATAGAGAGCAAGATCACCGCCAATACCCGCGGTATAGTGGTGATAAATCCAAATAATCCTACCGGCGCGGTGTACAGCGCAGACAACCTCAAGCAAATCGTTGCCCTGGCAGAGAAATACAATTTGGTGGTGTTTGCCGATGAGATATACGATCGTATTGTCTATGATGATGCGGTGCATATCCCCCTGGCGACGCTGGTCAAAAAAGTACTCTGCCTGACCTTTAACGGCCTGTCTAAAACCTACCGCCTGGCAGGATTTCGCTCCGGCTGGGTCATTACCTCCGGCGCCAAACAGAATGCTCGCAGCTATATCGAAGGGCTTGAAATGCTAGCCTCTATGCGTCTCTGTGCCAATGTGCCAGCGATGCTTGCAGTGCAGACTGCCCTGGGCGGCTATCAAAGTATCAACGATCTGATACTGCCCAACGGCAGACTGCTGGCGCAGCGTGATTTGGCCTATGACCTAATTACCCAGATTCCCGGGGTCAGTTGTGTCAAGCCCAAATCGGCTATGTACCTGTTCCCCAAGTTAGATCCGCTTATGTATCCGATTGCCGACGATGAAGACCTAGTGCTTGAGCTGCTTAAGCAGGAGCGCGTGCTGCTGGTTCAGGGCAGTGCCTTTAATATGCTTGGCACACAGCATTTCCGGATTGTATTTTTGCCTGACAAAGATCAGCTGATTGAGGCGATTGGGCGTCTAGCACTATTTCTTGAGCGAGTTCGTGCTACCACCAGTGGCCAGCAACTAGCTGGCTCTATTCGCAAAATCCCAGCTTGAGAGCCTGAGCTTTCAGCTCAGGCTGGGTCGTTTCAGTATCGCTGCTGAATTTATAACAGCTAAACTCATGGCGCTCGGGATACTGCTTGCGCAGTAGATCAAAGGTTAGTGCTATATCAGAGCTGGCAGCCATCGCCTGGCGCATTCTCAGGTCGTCTTGACTCACGTCATAGCTCGCCAATATCAATTCACTCAGTGTCTCTGCCCTTAGCTTAGCAACAGTTTTAGGCTGCTCTGCAAGCGTATAAGGCTCAACATCAATTAAGCGCTTAAACGCCTGAGCAAGCATTTCTGTGCCTCTGGCTTTGCCCTCAACGCTATAACCCGCAATATGGGGCGTCGCTAGAGAAACTTTTCTCATTAACGGCAAGCTAACCCTGGGTTCCCCCTCCCAAACATCCAGTGCCACTCTCAGGGGCGAGCCACTCTCGAGCAACTCCAGCAGTGCAGTATTATCAACCACTGCACCGCGACCAGCATTGATCAACAAGCTATCAGGATCAATTCGGGCTAGCACCTCGGCGTTAAATAGATGCTTGGTGGGATGGGGCCCTGAGGTAGTTAAAGGGGTATGCACACAGATAATATCGCTGGCCAGCACAGTATCGAAATCCGTTAAATTAAAGCCTGAGTCAGCATTTAAGAATGGATCGTAAACATTACAACTAACACCGAGATTGCTCAGGGCTCTATAGAGTCGCCCACCCACATTGCCGCAGCCCACTATACCAACAGTGCACTGCTGCCAATTGGGCTGTAGACGACTGAGAACCGACAGATCATATTGCACCACAGCATCGGCGTTACAGCCCGGAGCATAGGCGAATTCTATACCGCTCTGAGCTAAATATTCCTGATCTATATGGTCTGTTCCAATAGTCGCAGAGCCAACAAATGAAATCGACGAGCCCTCCAGCAATGCCTTATTAACCTGAGTCACTGAGCGCACTAAAAGCATATCGGCATCGGCTATATCCGCAGCACAAATTGAGCGGCCCGGCACATAGCTGATAGTGCCAAATGCCCCAAAGCATTGTTCCACCATCAACATATTTTGATCCGCGACTATTTTCAATATGGCTCCTAAGGATTACTTAAATCCAAGATTAAATGGCTCTACCAGCTCGGTGCGAGTTGCCGCCCGCGCAGTTGTTTGGCACGGTCATGAAACTTACCTGCGAAGCCCATCTCCTCGCAAAACAGATCAAAAGCGTCGAGATTAATTCCCTGCCAAGCAATCTGTTCCAGCTTTGGGGCTTCGTCTATATCCGTGTAAATAGTGGTCAACTGTCGCGCCAGCGCAAGTTGCTCGCGGTGACTATCAATCTTGTCTGCAAGCTTACTTGCACCGCGGATCGGTAAATCCTGGAGCTGATCCAGATGATCCAAAATAGCGTCTATATCGGGAAAATGCAGCAACAACTGTTTAGCGGTCTTGGCCCCCACTCCCGGCACGCCAGCTATATTATCACTGCTATCACCAGTCAAGGCTAAAAAGTCTGCCATCTGCTGACAGCCAATCTCGAGATCTTTTTCAACCTGGCGCTGAGTCTTGGGGGGAGCCTTGCCAAAGTCCCAAAATAGATCCTCGGCTTCGATCAGCTGCATAAGATCCTTATCTCTTGTCACCACTACAGGCTGTGCATTGGCAAGCCTGGTATTTTTGGCCACGGCACCGATCAGATCGTCCGCCTCATAGGTTGCAGATGCCATTTCAGCAACCCCTAAGACGCGACAGAGCTGGCGACAGGCATTTAGCTGAAAGGCCAGAGCCTCATCTGGGAGCTCACGATTGGCTTTATAGTCCGGGCACAGCTGGTGGCGAAAACCGCTGCGCAAGCTTTCATCGAAGGCGCAGAACAGATGCTCTGGATTCTTACTGCGCAACATATCTAGAAGAAAGGCTGTAAAACCATAGACTGCATGGGTCGGATGTCCCGAGTCAAGGGCCTGCCAGTTTTCAGGCAGAGTGAAATAGCTGCGGAAAATATAGATTGATGAATCGATAAGATAAGCTTGCATAATAGACTCGTTGCGCTCCTGCGTAAGTGTGAAAAATAGGCGATCTCGGTCTCTAGCCAAGCATTGCCAACTGATAATGCCCCTCAGACAGCGGCTCGGCACAGTCAAATTGATTGGCCAAGGCTTGCATAAACAGCCGCCCTCTGGGGGGCAAACTGTCACCAGCACACCATCGCTGTGCTTGCCCAACAATTGCTGTAACAAAGTCATGGCTAGCCCCCTGATCCGAGGCGAGGTTGTCGGCACTGACTCGAAAACGCTGGCCACAGGCCACAGAAAATATCCACTCCAGCGCCTGGGGCCTCACCTCTGCCTGCTCAAATAACTGCTGTTGCTGAGATGAGCGACCATCGGGACTATACCAGTATCCAAAGTCTAGCTGCTCTCGGCGCTGGGCTCCGGCAATACACCAATGGGCGGATTCATGGAGCGCGCTAGAGAGATAGTCATAACGGAAATAGAGCCGGTTATAGGCTTCCACAGAGCTCAGGCCAGCTTCCTCTACAGCCAATCCAGCGGGAATATAAATCGGTTCTTCGGCGCCCCCCAGCAGACGTGTATTGAGCCGGTCGCAAAACAGCTGGTCAAACAACCCCCTAACTGCTGCCAAGGGCAGATTCTCTGTTAACAATTATTACCCCAAGGTTTAAATACTGTGCCAAACTGAAATTATATAGCCATTTCCAATTTGCAGCACCGGCTATTATCAAGTCAATTTATTGTACTTTGCATAGTTCTGGAGTACCTTTAACTAGAGCACCGTTAAAAGTAAGACGCGTTTCCTGCCAACCGATTAAGGAGATGGACCGATGAGCAAAATCATTGATTTCAAAGCTGCGTCTAAAGCCAGTGCCAAGTCTGGCTCAAAGACTAAACCAGGATCTGAGAAAAAGTCTGATTCAAAACCCCAGTCTGATAACGTTATAGATTTCTTCACGCGCAAGCCGCTCTCAGAAAACCTCGATAACAAGCTTATTCGCATCACTCCGGAGCTCGACGGACTGGAAATGCTCTACTGCAACTCAGAGAATCAGAACAAACTATTCTCAATTAAAGTACTCGCCTGGGGGCTGCGCACCAGCGGCGAGGTTATTGGTCTGGTGCCCTGGCTTCATGAACTCATACCCTGCGACGAGATCAATGACCCCTTAAATGGCCAGTGGCAAGGCTATTACGATGCTGGCGTCGACGAGCTTTTTTACAGTGCACCGCTGCATAAGATTGTCGAGCTGGAGACGGCGGCGGATTACTATGAATATCAGTGTGAATCCGATCGCGAGATTATTCAGGAAATCCCCGATACCATTGGCACTCATGCGGTACTGTCGGCAGATAAATTCAAAACTATCACCCTTAAAGAGGTGGTGAGCTGGAGATTGCGTCAGGATGGCAGTGTCAGCGCCATGTTAATTGATGACAGCAAGATGATCAGCACGCCGGTCCTACCTGGTGATGACTGCCTCTTTGAGTCCGAAGACTGCGACGATTTTCACTACTTTTTTCAGCACCATATAGCCAATAAAATTAAGGCTCAGGACCCTGATGCCCTGGCGGCTATTTCTATACTCTCCGAAAGCTAAGTGACTAAGGGTTAAAAAAGGAGGTTCGAGCCAAAGGCTAAAACCATCTGCCCACAACAAAAAAAGCCGCCGTTCTCATAGAGTCGGCGGCTTTTTATCAACTGAGAATAATCGAGAAATGGCCTATTCAGGACTCCCGTAAGACATTAGTCGCTCAAACCGCGTCTCCAACAACTCATCCATAGGCACTGCCGAGAGCTCCTTAAGCTGACGACTGAGACTCTCTTTAAGGGTCTCGCACATGGTATCTATATCGCGATGGGCTCCACCCATTGGCTCGGGAATGGTCTCGTCCACTATACCGAGCTTCTCAAGATTATCTGAGGTCACACCCATTGCTTCAGCAGCCAGGGATGCCTTGTCGCTGGTTTTCCAAATAATATTGGCACAGCCTTCCGGGGAGATAACAAAATAGGTGCTGTACTGCAGCATATTGATTTTATCGCCAACGCCGATTGCCAGCGCGCCACCAGAGCTACCCTCGCCTATCACGGTGCAGATAATCGGCGTCTTCAGTCGTGACATGGTCGCCAGATTCCGCGCAATGGCTTCGGAAATATTGCGCTCTTCAGAGTCTATCCCTGGATAGGCACCGGGAGTATCAATAAGGGTCAGCACCGGCATTTTAAAACGCTCAGCGGTCTCCATTAAGCGCAGCGCTTTGCGGTAACCTTCGGGTTTCGGCATACCGAAGTTACGCATCACCTTTTCGTTGACCCCGCGGCCTTTTTCTTCGCCGATCACCATCACTGGCTCACCGTTTAAACGGGCAACACCACCGACAATGGCATTGTCATCGCCAAAGTGGCGGTCGCCATGCATCTCTTCGAAGTCGGTAAAGATTCGTTTGATATAGTCGAGAGCATAGGGGCGATGGGGATGGCGAGCCACCTGGACAACTTGCCAGGGAGTTAATTTGGTGTAGATACTTTCAGTGAGCTTGCGAGATTTATCGCGCAGCTTGGTCACTTCGTCGGCAATATTTAGATCATTATCATTGCCAACAAGCTGTAGTTCTTCGATCTTTGCTTCGAGTTCGGCTATAGGCTGTTCGAAAGAGAGATAGTTTAAGTTCATGGATAGAGAAATCTCGTGTCTTGGGATAAAACCGCGGTTGCGCGCATTCTAACACTAATAAAAATCTACGCTAGAGCAGATTAGACTTAGGCGCTGGAGAGCAGTAAGCACCTAGCTCCACCTTCTACAGATTAGCGCCGAGGACGAACCTTTTAATCATAGTGCAAAGTGACGTTATTTTTTCCAAATTGTTCGCGCAATTGTCCAATCAGCTCGTCCCGCGGTTGCACCCGCCACTGACTGCCTAGCTTTAAACGACCACTGGCACTGGGCCCAATATACTCGACCTCCAAGGGACAGTTGCCATCTTTGTAGGCGTTGACCGAGCTGTGCAAACTCTCGACCCACTTACCATTAGATGAGTTGCGATCACTTGAATTGCTATCAATGATTAAGCCGAGGCGCTTCACTTTGCTACAGCGCGCTTCATAAATGGACTGGATCGATTCGGCGAGCATCTTAAGGCCGCCGGTAAAACTGTCCTCAGAAACCACTCCCTGAACCACCAGCAAGGCGTCTTTAACCAGAATTTCGCGGTAGACATTGTATTTTTCAGCGAATACCGAAAGCTCGAGACGGCCGCTTTTATCATCTAGGGTAATAAAGGCAAAGTTTTCACCGCGCTTGTTCTTCATCACTCTCATCGCGATAATCATCCCAGATACCGTGGCAAGGACCTTGGCCGGGCGCAATTTGGAGATACGATTGGGGTGCATCATGCGCAACTCCTCTTCGTATTCATCAATCGGGTGTCCAGTGAGATAGAGCCCGAGGGTATCCCGTTCGCCATTGAGCCGCTCTCTGCCCGACAGACTGCGGGCCGCACCATAGCTGGTGTAATTAATATCTGAGGCACTCTCAACAATCGAATTGCCAAACAGATCGCCCATTCCACTGCTGGTGTTGCGGGCATGTTGCTCGGCGAGTTTGACCGCTTGATCCATAGCCGCCAGCATCACCGCACGGCGATAGCCAATCTCTCCCTCTGGACCAATCAGATCAAAGGCACCACTGCGTATCAGTGCTTCGATGGCTCGTTTATTAACCTTGCGGCCGTCCACCCGGGCACAAAAATCGAAGAGATCCTTAAACGGCCCCCCCTCATTGCGCGCAGCGAGAATATTGCCCACTGGACCTTCACCCAAGCCTTTAATGGCACCCAAGCCATAGATAACACTGTTTTGCTTATCGACACTAAAATGGAACTGACCGCCATTCACATCTGGCGGCAATAACTCGAGGTTCATAGCCCGGCATTCATCGATAAAGGTGACAACCTTATCGGTCTTATCCATATCCGAGGAAATTGTCGCTGCCATAAACTGCGCTGGATAGTGCTGCTTTAACCAGGCTGTCTGATAGGCGACTAGCGCATAGGCTGCGGAGTGAGATTTGTTAAAGCCGTAGCCAGCGAACTTCTCCATAAGATCGAAAATATTTGTCGCCAACTCTTTGGTAAAGCCCTTGCCGATGGCGCCATCAATAAACAACATGCGCTGTTTGGCCATTTCGTCAGCGTTCTTTTTACCCATGGCGCGACGCAGTAAATCAGCGCCGCCCAGTGTAAAGCCGCCCATCTCCTGAGCGATCTGCATCACCTGTTCCTGATAGAGAATAATGCCGTAGGTAGGTTCCAAGGCGGGCTTCAGGCACTCGTGCTGATATTGGGAATGGGGATAGCTAACCTCGGCGCGGCCTTTTTTACGATTGATAAAATCGTCGACCATACCGGACTGCAATGGCCCAGGACGGAACAGGGCCACCAGTGCAATAATATCTTCAAAGCGATCGGGTCCGAGCTTCTTAATTAGCTCTTTCATACCCCGGGACTCAAGCTGGAATACAGCGGTAGTTTCGGCTCGCTGCATCAATCCATAGGTCGGCTGATCGTCGAGAGGGATTTTGTCGATCTCGAGCGGCGCTTCCCCGACAATACTGCGGTCCGCATTAATCATGCGTACCGCCCAATCAATAATGGTTAATGTGCGCAGACCCAAGAAGTCAAACTTAACCAGACCGGCATCTTCCACATCATTTTTATCAAACTGGGTAACCACACCACCGCCGGCCTCATCGCAATAGATCGGCGAGAAATCGGTGATCTTGGTCGGTGCAATCACTACACCACCAGCGTGTTTGCCACAGTTTCGGGCTACACCCTCGAGCTGCACAGCCATGCCCCAGATCTCGGCGGCCTCATCGTCTTCGTCCAAAAACTGTTTTAGGGTTTCTTCCTGTTCAACGGCTTTTTCAAGGGTCATGCCCACTTCAAAGGGAATTAACTTCGACAACTTATCCGCTAGGCCATAGGACTTACCCTGCACTCGCGCCACGTCGCGAACCACCGCTTTGGCGGCCATGGTGCCGAAGGTGACAATCTGCGACACCGCATCGCGGCCATACTGCTCGGCCACATAGGAGATAACTCGATCGCGGCCTTCCATACAAAAATCAATATCGAAATCCGGCATAGAGACACGCTCTGGATTAAGGAAGCGCTCAAAGAGTAGATCGTATTCCAGTGGATCCAGATCCGTAATTAGCAGCGCGTAGGCTACCAGAGAGCCAGCACCGGAACCCCGCCCAGGCCCCACAGGTATAAGATTGGTTTTTGCCCAGCGGATAAAGTCCATCACAATCAGGAAGTAGCCGGGGAATTCCATTTGGATAATAATTTTTAACTCGAATTCCAAGCGCTCCATGTAGCGCTGTTGGATCTCGGGAAAATCAGCGGCACTGGTATCGTAGAGTACCTCGAGCCGGTCTTGCAGACCTTTTTTAGATTCCAGAGTAAAAAATTCATTTAGCGTCATACCCTCAGGGATCGGGTAGTCAGGCAGAAAGTACTCACCCAAACGCAGTTCAATGGAGCAGCGTCGAGCAATCTCAACACTGTTCGCCAAAGCCTCTGGGATATCGGCAAATAATTCACCCATCTCCTCAGCACTGCGCAGATATTGCTGCTCTGAGAAACGTCGCTCGCGCCGCGGATCATCGAGAGCCCGGCCCTCATGGATACAGACCCGGGCCTCGTGAGCTTCGAATTCTCCCTTGGAGATAAAGCGCACATCATTGGTTGCCACTACTGGACAGTTGTAACGAGCGGCAAGCTCTACCGCGGCGTGGAGATAATCCTCTTCTTCAGGACGGCCGGTGCGCTGTAACTCAAGATAGAAGCGGTCGCCAAATAGCACCATAAACTCTTCGAGGGCAGTGGCGGCATCATCGACGCGACTGGAGACCAGGGCCACACCAATCTCGCCATTGCGACCGCCAGACAGGGCAATTAGTCCATCGCTAAACTCGCCGAGCCAGGACTTTTTAATATGCGGCACGCCTTGGCGCTGCCCCTCTTGATAGGCTTTGGAAATCAATTTGGTGAGGTTAGCGTAACCGACCTGGTCTTTGACCAGCAGCACTAACTGGCTGGGACTGCCTTCGCCGCTTTCGTCGAGTACCAGTAGATCGGCGCCTAAAATAGGTTTGACGCCGGATCCCTGAGTGGCCTTGTAAAACTTTACCGCAGCAAAGAAATTATTGAAGTCGGTGAGCGCCACAGCGGGCATGCCCAGATCAGCCACGGCCTTAGCCAGAGGCTTTATTCTGACCAACCCGTCGACTAATGAGTATTCAGAGTGCAGCCGCAGATGAACAAATGATGCAGTAGTTATTAGAGTTACCCTTTACCTTTACTTAATAGATGGCTGGCATCAACACCGTAGTGCGTGAAGCTATCTTCCATCAGATCAAAAACTGTGCCGTCAAACTCAGGAATCGATTTATCCGAGACTGCCACTGCCTCGACCCGATCGCCCCACTTGATAATGCCTGCGCCACAGCTCAAACCAGCGCCAAATGTTGCAGTCAAAATGGTCATACCCGGCTTAACTCGGCCCTCTTCCAGCGCATCACAGAGTGCCAGTGGAATAGAGGCTGCCGAGGTATTGGCATACTTATCAATCGCCACAACCACTTTTTCCATAGGGAAATCGAGACGTTTAGCCAGTGATTGAATAATGCGGATATTTGCCTGATGGGGAACAAACAGATCTATATCTGCTGCGGTCAAACCCTGGATCTCAAGCACATCACTTATTGCATCAGACATACCTTTGACCGCACTCTTAAAAATTTCGGCGCCATCAAAGTCCAGTGAGACATACAGATCACCGGTCAAATGGGCTGGAGACATACCCCAGCTTGGCAGTCGCAAACATTCGCGACTATCTGGAACACAGCTCATTTTGCCGGCTAACAAACCGCTCTCTTGCTCGGTGGCTTCGATAACCACAGAGCCGGCACCATCGCCAAAGAGAAAGCAGGACTCGCGCTTTTGCCAGTCCATTGCCAGAGAGATACGCTCTGAGCCAATCACCAAGGCCTTTTTGATTGAACCGGCCTTGATCATATCCGTAGCCGTATTCAGGGCGTAGAACCAGCTAGTACAGGCAGAGTTAAGGTCAAAGGCTGCGGCATTTTTGGCGCCGAGTTTATTTTTGATATAGCTGGCTGTATTCGGGCAAATTTCTTCGGGAGTGGTGGAACCGAGAATAATCAGATCTATATCATCGGCATCCACACCAGCAGCAGCCAGTGCACGCTCTGCTGAGAGCCAGGCCATTTCCCCAGTGGATACATGGCTATAGTGCCGTTGACGGATACCTGATCGGGAGAAAATCCACTCATCGCTGGTATCTACAATCTTTGCCATATCGTCGTTTGTCATCAGCAGCGGAGGCGCATATTTCCCCCAGCCGGTTATCTGTGCGTATCTCAAGCCAATCCCCTTAAACCCTAGATTAATTATTTTTATTTGAACGCAAGGCACGACAATTAGCCCAAAGAGCTGATTAATTTAGCCGCGCATTTAAAGCATTTAGTATATCGGCTAACCGCGGAGCTACCTAATCAAAAAGACCAGATTGGACAAGTTCTAACTGCTCTCGCACTGGCGCAAAGGTCCTGCGATGAATTGGCGTTGCGCCAATGCGCGCCAGTGCCTCAAGGTGCTGCGGTGTGCCATAGCCTTTGTTGGCGGCAAAGCCATAACCCGGGTAAGTAATATCCAAAGCTTTCATTTCCGCATCCCGCACTACCTTGGCAATAATCGAGGCGGCACTGATGCACTCGACACGACCATCACCCTTCACCACTGCTTCTCCGCGATACTCCCACTGGGGCAGACGATTACCATCCACAGCCACATAATCCGGCTGTTGGCTCAGCGCCATAACGGCCCGGCGCATGGCCATTAGGGTAGCCTGTAAAATATTAAAGCGATCAATTTCAGCAACAGAACAGCGCGCCACAGACCAACAGAGTGCGCGGCTGGTGATATCGGCGTAGAGATTTTCCCGCTGGCGACTAGACAGCGCTTTGGAGTCAGCCAACCCTTCAATGCCGTGATTGGCAGGCAAAATAACCGCGGCTGTGACCACATCACCGGCCAAGGGGCCACGCCCTACTTCGTCGACCCCAGCGAGGAATTTAATATTGGCTGGGGGTTGCCACGGCTTGAGTTTAGAGGACTTGAGCTTGGAATTGAGTTTAGGCGGCTTCACAGGCAAAGCAACTTTTTAATTGCAGCAGCGGCGGTATCACCAGATGGCAGATTAATTTGCTCATAGAGTTCTTCGAAGCGCTGCTCCACTAGATGTCTCGCATTTACATCCAAGGCATTGCTCACAGCGGCGCTAAGACTGTCCACCGTAGCCTCATCTTGAATCAGCTCTGGCACGACCATTTCAGCGGCCAGCAAATTGGGAATCGAGGCGAAAGGCGTCTTGATAAAGGGTCGCACCAGCTTGTAAGTCCACTTGCCGAGTTTGTAGCTCACCACCATTGGCTTCTTCAACAGCATAGCTTCCAAGGCAGTGGTGCCAGAGGCGAGCAATACCGCATCAGCTGCCTCCATAGCCAGTAACGACTGCTGTTCGATGAGTGTGACAGGTAATTGCGGGTGCTCGGCGAGAATCTCGGTTAACTGTCTATGACGGTCGCCGTTGGCTGCTGGAATCACAAACTGTAACTGCGAGTTGGACTCAAGTAGCCGCCGAGCCACCATCAGGAACAACTCGCCCATCAGCGCCACTTCACCGCCACGGCTGCCGGGCATAATGCACAGCAGTGGCCGATCTATATCTAGCCCCAGCTGCTGACGAGCTCCATTGCTATCTGGTGTGCGGGGAATCTGCCCCGCAAGAGGATGGCCGACAAAGGCCACTGGCACAGCGTGCTGTTGATAGAAGGCCTCTTCAAAGGGCAACAGCGTCAGCATTAAGTCAACGCAGCGCTTGATGCCTTTAATACGCCCCTGACGCCACGCCCAAACCGACGGGCTGACATAGTGCACGGTCTTTATCCCGCTGTTATGCAGGGCCTTTTCAATGCCCAGATTAAAGTCCGGAGAGTCAATACCAATAAAGGCAGCAGGTTTTGACTGCTTGCAGCGGTTGATAATATCTCTGCGTATGGACAGCAGTTCCGGCAAGCGCTTAAGGGGTTCAACAAATCCCATAACCGATAAGCGGTCCATCGGATAAAAGGAGACAAAGCCCTCGGCAATCATCTTTGGACCACCAATCCCCTCAAAGCGGGCATTCGGGAAAAGGCGTTTTAAGGCGCACATTAAATCCGCACCCAAGGTATCGCCGGAGGCCTCTCCAGCGACTATGGCAAAGGTGGGTGAGTTCATATGAGCACTTAAATTTTCCGCGAGGCCAGACATGGCTTAGCGAATAATACCGCGAGTGGATTTCTCGATGGAATTTAGAAATTGTAAAATTGCAGGGTCATCACCGAGCTTAGTTATTGCTTTGATCGCTTCGTCCAGCTGCAAGCCGCGACGATAGAGTAATTTGTAGGCCTGATTGGCCAGAGAGATTTGCTCTGCCGTGTAACCGCGGCGCTTTAAGCCTTCACGATTGATGGTACGTGGCTCAGCGGGGCTGCCAAAGGCGGTAATAAACGCCGGCACATCGTGATAGACAAAGGCCGCGGGGCCAATAAAGCAGTGCGGCCCTATATGGACGTACTGATGCACTAGGGCATAGCCACTGAGAATTGCCCAGTCTCCCACATAGACATGACCGGAGACACTGGCATTGTTGACCATAATAACGTTATCGCCAATCACGCAGTCGTGGCCCACATGGGCGTAGGCCATTAATAAATTGTTGTTACCGATTATGGTTTCGCTATTGTCCTGCACTGTGCCCCGATGAATGGTGACACCTTCGCGAATCACATTGTTATCGCCAATAATTAACCTGGTGGGCTCGCCTTTGTATTTAACATCAGGGGTGTCATCGCCAATGGTTGAAAATTGATAGATCCGATTGCCGGCACCAATTTTGGTCGGCCCTTTGATCACCACATGGGAGCTAATATCACAGCCTTCACCGATTTCAACATCTGCGCCGATCATGGTCCACGGGCCTATAGTAACCTTGTCGGCTATTTTGGCGGTGGGATCTATAACGGCGCTGGGATGAATCACTTAACTTTATCTCGATCCTGATAGGCACAGAGTAAGGTGGCTTCACAGACAAGCTTATCATTGACTGTGGCACGAGTCTGGAAGCGCCAAATATTGCGCTTTACAGCAAGCACTCGGGACTCAAGCATCAACTGATCGCCTGGAGTCACTGGTCTTTTAAAGCGCGCCTTGTCGACACCGGCAAACAGGTAGAGCTTGCCGTCATCGGCAGTGGTGTTAGTTGTTCTAAAACCGAGAATGCCTGAGGCCTGAGCCAACGCCTCAATCATCAGGACACCAGGGAAAATTGGTGCGCCGGGAAAATGGCCATTGAAAACGTCTTCATTACCGGTGATATTCTTCATCGCCAAAATGCGTTCGCCCTCTACTAGCTCAAGTACCCTATCGACCAATAAAAAGGGGTAGCGGTGCGGCAATACACTCATTATTTCAATGGTAGTCATGGCGCCGCCAACAGCGGTGGCGGAAGTCGTAGTTGTGCCTTCAGTCATTAGTCCATCCATAAATTCTTCGGGGTGTGTTATCTGGCTCGTGCGCTCAAACCCTGTCGAAGCCATACTCAAGCCAAATATTACTCTTTTTCTAAATTTTTCAAACGCCGTGCAATACTGTCCAACTGAGTGATTCGTACCGCATTTTTTCGCCACTCTCTAGTGTTCATCAGCGGCATGCCAGCAGAGTAGGATCCGGGCTCGGTAATCGACTTGGTTACCAGACCGCGAGCCGTCACCTGCACATTGTCACAGATAGTGACATGGCCAACCACGCAGGCGTCGCCAGCCAGAATACAATTGTTGCCTAGGGTGGCACTGCCCGCAAGGCCGGAATAAGACGCCAGGGCGCAGTTATTACCGATCACCGCGTTGTGAGCAATCTGCACATGATTATCAATAATCACGTGATTACCTACACAGGTATTGCCCAGGGCACCGCGATCAATGGTGGTGCAGGCGCCGATTTCAACATGGTCGCCAATTTCAACACCGCCAATCTGATAGATCTTCTGCCACTGCCCTGCCCCGTTTGGTGCAAAGCCAAATCCATCAGCGCCAATTACCGAACCGCTGTGAACAGTGACATGAGAACCCAGAATAACATCGTGATATATGGAAACATTTGGCGCTATACGTGCGTTGTCACCCAACTCTGAGCGGGCACCGATAAAGCTGCCTGCACCCAGATTACTTCCCGCCCCAATCACCGCGTCCGCTTCAACAACCACATTGGCGGCAATTCTGACATCCGCACCCAAAGTGACCGAATCCGCAATCACTGCTGAGGGATGCACACCGGCCACTGCTTGAGGCGCACGATCAAACCACTGTGAGATCCGCGCATACCCGAGATAGGGGTTATCGAGAATCAAGGCTGCACCACTATACTGCGCTAACTCGCTACCTTGATCTGTCCTCAGATGCTTGGCAGCCATAATCACCGCAGCTGCCTTACAATCCCCTAGCTGACTGCTGTATTTCTCATTGGCAAGAAATGCCAACTCATCGGGCCCAGCATTCTTTAGAGTATTCAGACCGCTTATGCGCAGGGCGCCATCACCGCGTAACTCGGCACCGAGGAACGCGGCTATTTCAGCGACTGAATAATCTTCAGGCATTAAAAATTATTGCGACTTTTTGTTCAGTCGATCAGCAACCTTAGCGGTCAAGTTGCTTTCAGGAGCGACCGAGAGTACCGAATCAATTTTCAGCAGTATAGTGACACCCTCTTCCTGAACCACTTCCTGCAGAACTTGCTGAGCCAAGGGGCCAATTTCCTGCATGATCTTCTGCTGCACTTGCTGCTGTTCAGACTGGATCTTGCGGCCAGCTAATTCAGCGTCAGCTTTAGCGTATTCCATTTTCTTTTGGTGGCCGAGAGCCTGTTCCTGAGACCAGGTCATGCGCTTGCTTTCAGCTTCTTTAGCCAGCGCCTGGAGATCGGCAGTTGAGCTCTCATACTTAGCTCTGAGGGCAACAAAATCAGCACCGGTCTCAGCTTCCTTAAGGCGCGCCTGAGCCAGGTTTGAACTAAAAATTGCCCGCGCAATATCGACTACAGCAATCTTATCTGCAGCAACTGCCGCCATAGAAACTGTGCCTGAAAAACCCACTACTAATGCTAATACTACTGCTTTCAAATTATACAAAATGCCTCTCCCTACTATTATTAAAATTGATTGCCCAATGAGAACTGAAACACTTCAGTCTCATCGAAGTCATTTGAATTTAACGGTTTAGCCAAACTAAAGGTGATCGGTCCAAAACCACTTAACCAAGTTGCTCCTATGCCCACAGAGTAGCGTAATTCTCCTGCATCCGGTTTAAAGCAGTTGGACTGTAACTCGCCACATTTGGTGTTAAAGATATTACCGGCATCGAAAAATAGTGTCGATTGTACGGAGCGCTGATCTTTGAGAAACGGCAGTGGGAAAATGATCTCTGCTCCCAGCTCAACTTGTACATTGCCGCCAATTGGATCTGGATCATCGACAAAACCGGTGGTGCAGGGATTATCGGTATTAAAATTACAGGGCGTGTCACGTGGACCCAGAGTATTTCGTTCAAAGCCGCGCACCGAGCCAAAACCACCGCCATAGAAGTTCTTAAAGAATGGCATTTGAGTGGTGTCACCATAGGACTCGCCATAACCCAGATCAGCTCTAAGCTTGAGGCTCAAACCGCGATACAAACCGCGAAGGTGCTGAGCGGAATACGTCATCTTATAGTATTCAAGACCTGATCCAGGCAGTGCTATATCGAAACCAAAGCGCTGCTGAGAACCTCTGGTGGCAAACATACCACGGTTCAGGGTTGACTGAACCCAGTTGACGTTGGCGTTGACTATGTCGAACTCTGACCCATTGTCACGGACAAAATCGGCAATCTCTTTTGATGCAAAAATACCCGTTTGCAGATCAAGATTTTCATAACCCAAGCCAAAGCCTATGCGCTGAACTTCTGTTATTGGGTAACTCCAGTTAACCGCCGCCCCGTAAGTGTTAGTAGAGAAGCTGGCGACATTGATCTCATCGTAATCGGTTTCCCTAGCGAAGAGACTGTAACCGGCGCTGACCCCGTCGACGGTGAAATAGGGCTCGGAGTAGCTGAAGTTAATCGAGGTCTGATAGGTGCTGCGATTTAAACCTATACCCACCTGCTTGCCAGTACCAAGAAAATTATTTTCGCTGAGGTTGGCACCGAGAATCAGACCCGTGCCCTGAGCATAGCCGACACTGGCGCCGATGGAGCCTGAGGGCTGCTCTTCAACACTGTAGATCACATCGATCTGGTCGTTGGTGCCGGCAACAGGCATATTCTCTACATTGACTTCTTTAAAGAATCCGAGACGCTCCAGTCGAACTTTGGACATTTCGATTAAGGCATTATTTGCCGAACCCGCTTCCATCTGACGCATCTCTCGACGCAGTACAGAGTCGGCGGTCTTGGTATTACCACGGAACTCAATACGCCTAACGTAGGCACGCATACCTGGCTTAACCAGATAGGTTATTTTAGCCGTTTTGTCTTCTTCATCGACTTCGGGAAAGCCCTCAACCTCGGCAAAGGTATAGCCTTCGTTGCCCAAGCGACGAGTAATATACTCACTGGAAGTGGTCATCA